>JBATTL010000082.1:0-11214 GCA_049670525.1 Thiohalocapsa sp.
GTCCTACCTCAATGCCATCCAACGCAGCCGTCAACCATGGGCTAAAGGTGTTTCGGTCGAGGAAGCCGAGATCGCCGGATTCCAATTTCGCGGGCGCATTCTCGGTGACCTCCGCCGCCACCGCACCGAAATCCTCGCCGGCCTTGACGCGACTCAAGGCTGCCTCCGCACGTCGCTTAGCCGCGTCCTTTTCAGGCGCATCCGCACCGTTCGGATAGCGAGTCTGGATTTGCGAAATTCGCAATGAAGCCGGTATGCCGAAGGACTCCTTGCGCTCGTCGAAGAAGGCTCGTAGCTCTCCGTCATCAATCGTCTCGGGCCGCGGAAATTTCATTGCCGCGAGTTTCTCGTAGGCGTCCTGATAGTCCTTCGAGTCGGGTTCGGGCGGCAGCAAGTCGAGCTTGGCCATCGATTGCTGCAAGAGCACGTTCGCAATCAGGAGCCGGAGTACTTGGGCCTTGCCCTCAGGGCCATCCGCAAGCGCCCGGACTCGCTGGGGATTAACGGCGGCGAATTGGACCAAATCCTGAGCGGTAATTTCAGAGTCGCCGACGCGCGCGGCAACAACCCGTTGCGGGGCTGTCGGTGGTCCCTCGGACACCGGTGACTGCGACTGCTCACCAAATGCAGCAGCGGGGAATACCACGATAAATAAGAAAGGCCAAATGAATTTAGACATGGGTGCCAACTACGAGTTGATGGACGCGAGCTACGAGTTAATGGTGCCGCAAGGTTGAAACAGTCGAGCGCGGCGATGAGAATCAAGGTACAGAGCTGCACGACGACGACCGAATGTGCGGCAGCCTGCGGTCGCTATTGAGTCGATACGCCCTCTAACGGCTTCGCTTCCGCGCGATCGAAATTCTCCCAGAGCGGGCCGAAGATCACCAGACCGGACTGTTCCGAAACAAGACGCGCTAGGACAGCGTCCAGCCAGCCGTCGTTGTCGACGTCCCTCAGGACCAGCTGAGAAGCGGGCTCGTAATTACCGTGCCGCAGCGTCTTGGACTCCGCTGCGTCGGGGCGCCCGTCGTCGGGAAGCCGATACAGTGTGAGCTGATTGTAACCGGATGCAAGGATGTAGAACCGGTCATCCTGATCGCGTCCGGCACCAATCGCGCGCACCCCAGCCATTCCTCCCTCAACCGCCGGGGGGGTTCGGAACGCCAACTCGAATTGCTCAAAATCGGCGCCGCCCCGGTTGATTAAAAGGTTGATCGCGGCAACTTCGCCGTTCAGGACGCTCGCCGCCTCGGCCGGAGCAATCAGGTCGAGCTTGCCATCCCGATTGATGTCGCTGGCGAGTACGTGACGCACCGCACCAAGGGACGGGCTTTCCCACAAAGCCTCGACCGCGGGTCTGGCATCTGGGCCTGGGTACCGAATCCGCCATAGCTGGCCGGTCGCCAGCGTCGCGAAAAGAACCTCGTCCACACCATCTCCCTCGACATCCGCGACGGTGAGGGTCGTCAAAGGGTTGACGGTGCCTCTCAGGGGCAAGAGTGCGCCGCCTCGTTCGATGGTACCCAATGCCGGATCCAAACCCTTCACCAGGATCACTGCGGCCGGCGAGAACGACGCGACAGCCACCGAACTGGGCCAGTCAGGCCATTGGAAGGGAGCACTGAAGCGGGGAAAGGGCACCGCCACCTGCGCGATAACCTTGAGTCCCCCGTCCTCGGTGGCCTCCAAGGTACGCAGTTGCCCCTCCCCTTCTGAACTCATCAGATACCGCGGACGCCGATCTCCCGGGATTCTCATCAGATTTCCCGGGTGAAAACCGACCTTGTCTATGTCGACGAGTGGCCCCTCTTCAAATGCTCGGGGGCGTCTTTGGTAAAAGATCTGAGAGCGATTATCGCTGTGGGAGGTTAACGCAACGTCGAGACGTCCATCACCATCGACGTCGTCGACTAAAAGCTCGTTGGCCGAATGTGCGAATGGGAGGGAAACGAAGAAGTCGGCAGCGAATTGCGCTGCGCCGGGCGAATGCTCGATGTTTATCGTATCCCCTGGGCTCGTCCCATTGTCGTGCGCACGAGCCGAGGGTTTCGGATCGCTATCGGAAGAAACCGGGGCGTCCTTGTCGCAAGATACCAGCCCCCCTGCCAACGTTAAACCGAGCACAAGCGCCACGCCAGCGGATCGACGAGAAGACGAGGCCCGGGAACAGGCGAAAGGGTTTGGGGAAACGGAGCAGTGCGACCGGATTTTCGGTTTCCAGGGCAGTCTTGGAGGCATGGTCGGCTTAGCGTGCAATTCTGAGGGCGAAGAATACGGACAGCGGCGTACCTGTGTCTGACGACGCATCCTGAAGCTTTCGTGAGAGGCGCGCCAACCTGCCCGATCACAGAGCAGGGGTGGCAGCAGAAGGGGCCACGCGAACAAGCAGCAGGCTGCTGTCGGCCGACATCTTTGCAGTGAGTGCGACAGTTGATCGACCATCGGGCTTCGCCGCAGCTGTCGGGTTGCAGGGGAACTCAAGCGCCGTAAGGAAAACGAGTCACGCGTCGGCTGCTTCTCACTTGTTCGCTGGGGTGGGGGTGCGTTGCCGCAGAACAACTGGGCTCACATGGACCCCGTAGCAACTAACCGGACCCCAAAAAAATGAGCGCGATCCCCTGTATCAAAGGATCGCGCTCGCTTAGTCAGGCCCTTTGCCCGACTGGTGGGCGCTCAGTTTGCGCTGAATTGACCGCGCTCGTGTCCGAGAGCTGTTTCGATCGGCAGCAGCTGTGGCGTGGCGAGCAGATCGCCTTCCTCGTTGACGATGTCAATCTGGAGCTGGATGCTGAACGCAACGGCGGCGGACTCCGGCTGGCCGAGGTTGTTGTCGACGTACTCATCAATGCGGAAGCGCACGAAACCAGGATAGAGGATGCGCGACTCAAGGACGTCGAACAGCTGGCCAGGGTTACCCGGGTTGAACACGATCGAACCGGGATCCGGGTAGCAGAGATCAAGAGCCGCATCGACCCAGTTCAATTCGACGCTGGCGCCGGCGTCGCCAAGGAGGAAGTTTCCATTGGTGTTCTGATCGTCCGTCAGGAAGTTCGCCGGCCACAGGAAGAACGGACTCGTCCAGTAGACATTGAGCTCTTTCTTAATCGGAAGCGGCTGGGAGCAGCTCTTCTCGTCATCATCGAACACGAACTGCACTCGGCTCTGGTTGATGTTCTCGTCCACCCAAATGACATGAAGGGTCGGTGCAAAACGATTTGACAACGTCAGATCGAACAGCGTGAAATCGTTATCGACACCATCCGACAGGTTGGTCCGCATGCCTGACGCGAGCGGGCTAGCGTTGGCAATGCTACCATCCGATTGCTGGACAACATTGTCCACACGGGTAGGCGCCCCTCCGACCGGCGAAGCGCCGTCGCTCATCGGTAGCACCGGGATCTTGCTATCGATCAGGCCGAGCCCAACAGGCCAGACCATGAATGCATCGCCCATCATCGAGAACTGTGCCGGGCCACGCCAGAAGTCGGGCGCGAAATCGGGCTTGGACTTCTCGTTGGTGATGATCACGTAGCCAGCGACCCCGTTGAGGGAGGTCGCGAAACGCGTAACGTAATCACCCCAGTTGATCATCACGAAGTCATCGGGTGATGTCGGGATCTCCCTGTTGTACAGCTCGTTACTCTCTTTATCGAAGAAGTACAAATGGAGGCCCGCGCTGAACGCACCAGTCGCGCCAAGAGCCGCTTCTGGCGGGAAGAACATACCACCCGCATTGGTCGGGGTTGAATTCGGGGCCGTGAAGAAATTGGGCACCGTATCGATCCCAACCTGCGCCGGCACCGTGACCTCGATCAGCGTGTTGATGTTGACCCCTTCCGCATTCAGGTTTGGATCATTGCCGTCGAAGAGCACGAAGGGCACCAAAAGCGCCTCGCCAGCGGCACCTTCGATAATCGCATTGGCTGGACTGCTTAGGCCGCCCATGGCGGCCGCCATGCTGGATGCCAGTAAGAGTCGTCGGAAACTAGTCATCTATATTCTCCGTTGGGTTGAGGGAACTAGTCGTTGGTTGTGGGTACTAGTCGGTCTGGTTAAGGGAACCGCTCGATGCGACCTAACACACTTCGCTTTTCGGCCCCCGTCAAGGCGGACCACGAAGCAGGACGGGCTTCCTCCCAGCTGTCCAAACTCGAGCGGATAGCACGTCGTTGTCTTATTATTGCCGGTTTCCAGCCCAAGTCAAGTGCAAAAAAGCGCCTTTTTGCAAAAGTGTCACAATCATTACAAACTGACGTATCCACGAGACAAAGACTATAACGAGCGGGCAACCTATTTCTGCGACAAAGTCCATAGAAACAGTGTGTCGGAATTATCTGCTCATACCTGAGTATAAGTGCTGTAATGTGACAATTGTATCTTTGTTCACGAAAAATTGTTCGTGTTGCCGGCGTTGGCCGCACCCCAATTGCGCGACATCGCGGTGGCGCTGTTGCACGTCAGTCACAATCGGCGCACCAGCGATCCACCCCGACAGGCACTCGAACGGCCAAGCCGCGTCCCTGTGATGCGGGGGCCGAGACGACAACGGACCGGGGCTGCCCCTGCGGTTTCGGCGATTTGACGAGCCATGCCGCCGCCGCAGGGCAACCAGCGAGCGAGCCCACCCTGTCGTGGAGTTGAACCGCCATGACATGACTCAAGAAACCCGCAGATCGAACACCTGTAGTTAAGATTATACCGACATAGCCGCCCTGTCCGAGTGAATTGGTCACGTTTTTCGGCAAGCGCTCGTCACAGACAGGCGGCACCGACCTTCACCTCGAGATGCTCCGAGGGAAATTAAATGATAATCGACGCTGGAACAACGCCTTATCGAGATCCGGTTGGTAGCGCAGCCGCAATCATTCGGACCCGAGTGGCAAGCGACGTCTGCCGTGGCGAGCAGGTCGAACGTTTGGTCGAGCTCACCCACCGGAAAGCGTTTGCGAGTTCTTGCACCGCATCGGCGCATACCGCTGTGACACATCGGCCATGACATGAACACCGCCGGCCCGATGACCATCGAGGACGTCAAGCTGATCTCGGAGCGGCCGGGGAGCGGCCGTAAAGCGGCCAGTGTGGACCCCAGTGCGGACCAAGGCGTCGGCAGCCGGCATCGGACGCGTGCTATGCTTTGGCGCCTGGCACAGAAGGCTGCCACGGCGTTGGAGTCGACGCCACGCAGCCTGTGTCTTGCGACGTTCCTCCACATTTCGCCCGTGACCAATCGCTTTCGAAATCCCGCTTTGCTATGACCAATCGCAGCCGCCCCGCCCCGGCCGCGCGTCGACCTTATGGCCAGGCCCCCCGGGTTCTTGTCGTCGGTATCGGCAAGAGCGGGACCACCGCACTATTTTTTCGCATTCGGCGATCGCTTCCGGACGGGGCTCGCGGCCTGTTTGAGCCGACGGGGCGAGAACCGCTTGCGACGGCCGCCGCTCAGCCTGGACCCCTCGTCGCGAAAATGCTGATGCCACTACCCGATGACCTGTTGGCTGCGCTGGAGGATTGGTTTCCGCACCGCGTGCTGTTGATACGAGACCTGCGCGATGTAATCGTCAGCGCGGCGCTCTATACCTCGGCCTACAGCAATTGTTGGAACCAACCCGAGCCACTGTTGCGCGAGCATTTGCAACTCCTTCGTGACAAGGAGCAAGGCATCGACGGAATTTCCGTATTGTCGTTACTGGAGCGGCTCTGGGCCAACTTCGATCGAGGTGGCTTTGCTGCCGGGGTCGGCCAGATTGCGGAACAGATGTTCCGCCTGGCTAGCAGTCGACATGATTATTTCGTTTATCGATACGAGGACCTCGTCGCCGGCAGGCTATCCGAGCTGGGCGCCTATCTGCGCTTATCGATGGATAGCAACGACTCGGTGGACCCAGAGTTCGGCCGCGTGGTCCGTACCAAGGGCAGTGGTGGCTGGCGCGACTGGTTTACCAGTGATGATGTCGCTTTCTTTCGCCCGCTGTTCAGCGCTTCGCTCGCTCATTTCGGCTACGACGCCACCGACTGGACCATTAACCCGCGCGCGCCGCTGCACCCCGAGCATTGCTCTGCCTACTTTCTGCGCGTCGTGAACGAGCGTCGCCGTGCAGCCGGGCTGCAGGAGATCGACGCCTGAGCGTCGACACACGAGGACTCGATTGACACAGCGAGCTCGCTCGAATCGTCAAGATTCGCGGACCGAGAGGAAACCATTGAAATCGCAGTGTACGCACCATTGTCAGCCGCATCGCTTGCGCTGCGGTAGCACCGGCGCGTATTGACTTGGGCCATAGGCAAGTGCCTCGAACGCGGCAATGCTGTCGCCTCCAGAGTCTCGACGGCGAGCGAAAATCCAATGCTTGGTGATCCCGGAGGCAGTAGGCGGCGCAATGATTTGCCAGCGCGGATCCAAATTACAGACAGGGACTCTGGTCGAACCAGATCCATACCCGTAAAAGATACAATGGGCACCGAGCAGGAAGCCCGCGCGCATCGACAGACTGCTTGACGGGAACGCGAGTAACGACCTTCAGCCTAAGACGATGCTCGATGCCAGATTACCTCGGCACCTGGCATCGTCACTCGCCAGCTGCACCGAGGCGGACAGGGTTCACCTGCGGTGCCGTGATCCGTGATCCCTGATCCCTGATCCAGACGATGATCCGCTCGCGCAGTTTCGCGGTTTCTTCCAACAAGATGACATGCGATCCACCCGCGACGATTTCGAACGTGCAATCTGGTAGCTGATCCCGTAGCCGCTCCCCCTTGTGGCGCACTTCGGAGTGCTCGCCATACATTGCGAGCACCGGTATGCAAATGCTCCGAAGATCCTCGTCGCGGAAAACGTGGGGTATTGTCAGTTCCTCCACCATGCTGGTATCTGCCAAGAGCTTTGCAGCAGTCTTGGCAAGACGGGTGTTGCGCGGATCGTCATGTCGACCGGCCCATTTATGGAATTCCTGGGTGATCTTCCGATCGCGTTCCTGGCCTTGCGCCAGCAACGTGTCGCGCATTTCCGCGGCCCACGTCTCATCGGCAGTGTGGGCATCGACCAAGACCAAGCTGGCAACGCGCTCCGGGTGTGCAATCGTGTAAGCAAGCGCCAGCAGACCGCCGAAACTATTCCCGACGAGGTGAACGGGCCGATCGCCAAAACCCGTTTCATCCAAAATCGCATCGAGATCCGCCACCATGTCTTCCAGCGTATAACCGGTTTCGGGCCTCTCGCTCTTGCCGTGGCCGCGCAGATCGTAGAGCAGCACTTCCGCGTGACGAGCCATCGCGGTGCCGGCCGTGAAAAACCAACTGGATAAATTGTCCCAGAGGAAGCCATGCAGAAACACGACGCGCTCGGACCCGCTCCCCAGGCGTTGGTAATGCAATCGGATGCCTCGAGCCTCGATCTCGGCCATTAGGATTCACCTTCTTGGGTTGGCCTGTCGCAGTGACAGGTCCTGACCAGAATCAAGCCTCAGCGGTATCGATTCCCAGCGCTTCATCGAAACGATGCGTCGTGGAAACACGCAATGGCGGAAATCCGATCAATCACTCGGATTAGATGCAAGACACTGATCGATGAAGTCGGCCAAGTCGCCGACTTTGAGTTTAATCAATTCGTCGAGATCCTTGCGCGACAACCAGTCAGCAATATTTGCCTTGTCGCCGTAGCGAGACTGGATCTTTTCGGCTAGAGAAACCAGTTCGATACTCTCGAATTCCAGGTCATTTCCGAAGGACGTATCGCGAGTGATTGGTTCAAGCGGGGCATCCGCAAGGACCTCAATGATCATCTCGCTCAGCACATTAACCGTGTCAGACAATGAAGTTCCTTACAGATTGTGTAAGCCGGAGAGGGTTTGGGGAGGGCTGACTGGCTTCTGCATCGCGGCGTGCATGGAGCCCGGCCTTGTATCAATATCTCTCGTGATCAAACCGGCCGCCAGACAGCGAATACGTGCTCCATTCAATATCGCAGGTACGCTACAACAGTTCCGACGCCTGCGCAACCGCTGCTGAATTAGGGATCGCCACAATAAGACTCGGCTGGGCCGGCTTCGAATCACCCTGGCGCTGACGGCAAAACGCTTGATTATAGCGACACCGGTATAGATTCCCATCAGCCGAACTTGTTGGCAATTTCTAATTCGGTCAGGCCGAACTGCGCAAGCTCGTAATTGTGCGTTGGAGAGTGGGGTGTAGCACTCATCCATTGCTGCATGGCCGCCTGAGCATCTGCCGGCAAATCCATCCCGAAGTGGTCGTAGACACTACGGACAGCGCCATTCGGATCCGTGACCAAATCGCGAAACTGAATCTTTGTCAGTCGTCGAGGCTGGGCAGTTAGCGCTGCATCTGCCCGCCGCATGCCTTCCGAGAGCCGTTTGACGACATCGCTGCCGAGGAGGTGCCGGTCGACCTGATCTGAACTAATGGCACGCATCACAGCGAACAGACTACAGGTCGAGGGCACGGTCTCGACAGGATCGCGTTCCGTGAGCACTACCCGCGCGCTTTCGATCGTTTCCAGAAGCGGGCCAAGCGACATCAGGTGAACTGGGGACTTCAGGACCCAATGCACGCCGGGGCGTTGATGCTGCAGCACGAGCAACTGCATGCGGTACTCCCGATAAACGTCCACCCAGGCGGTATCGCCGAGACCCCAGAGCCACTCCTCGTACGACGGAACATAGGCAAACAAGGAAAAGGCCCAAGACGCGAGGGTGTTGGCCATTAGCCAGGTACACTCCTCGGGGGCTTTGACGGAAAACGGATGAATATGCCGCAGATCGTCAGCTGCATAGCTCATCATCATATCGACAGCGTGCGCCTTAAGCGGACGCCAGTCGACGCGGGCGTTGCCGGCGTTCGGAGCCGGGCTCAGACTCTCCCAGCCGAGCAAAGGCCTAGCCGCCTGATCTTGAGCTAGCAGATTGTAGAGTAACGTCGTGCCTGTGCGAGGCATACCAACGACGATCAGACAGGGTGCCAGTGGATTTCCGAGGGCATCCGGATGCTTGGCGACATAGCGGCGCAGCCGCAGCCTGTTTTCGACGCAGACCGTTAACAACGCCCGCATCAAGGCGCGGCCGCAGGGATTCAGCTGTGCCTCACTCTCCAAAGCCTTGACCAAGATGTCAAGCGGAGTCAGAAAACGTTCGTCTCCCCAGTCCGAAAGGCCCGTTCTCCGGCAGGCGCTGTCCAATATTTCGTCCTTTGACAACGGATGGCGCCAACCTAACGCGTTCAATCGTCTTCCAAGCGCGTTGGCCAGGTTCATGCCCAGCGGGCGCCGCGGGGACTCAAAGGTCCAAGACTCAGACGTGCCGTCCGCCGAGTTTACCGACATGCGGCTCCGAGTCGGTTGGTTCCGAGTCTCTTGGTTCCGAACAAAAGCGCGGTTCGCGCGCAAATCCACATCCGTCATAACCAATTATGATGCGTATCAGATTGTCAGAAAGTCTTGCATCTGGGCGACGGTTTGCGGCGCGTTTTCGTGCAGCAGCATGTGCGTTCCGTCAATCAGATCAAGCCGCGCGTGGCGGAGCGTTTCGGCGAGATATCGCCCGTCATCGACGAAATCCGAGTCTCGCCCATAGATGAGAAGCGTGGGAACGTCCAAGGCTCGAAGCAGCCGCTCATCGAGCGGCGCCTCCCCGCGAACATCTTGAACAATCGTTGTCCGTTTGGCCAAGGCGTTGACACGTTTGGTCAATGCGGCAAGCCCTTTCGGATTGCTCATGAGCGCCGATAGGACATGGGGAGGAACGTTCCTAAGTAGGGACGCCAAGTCGGCACGCCGCAAATCCTTGACCAGGTCCTCGAACGGAGGCAGTGGCGCTTCCACCAAAATGAGCCGTTTGACCCGATCCGGATTCGCCAACGCGAACGTCAGCGCCGTGAGGCTCCCATAGCTGAAGCCGGCGAGATCGAAAGCCTCACCAGGGGCCAAGGCGTCGGCCATAGCAGCGAGATCGGACGCCATCGACGCAAGAGCGTAGCCCGATGGCGCGAGCTCACTCCTGCCGTGACCGCGGAGGTCGTAAAGAAGAAGGCGGTGGTTCTCACTCAGACGACCTGCCGCAAAGTACCAAGACGACAGGTTGTCGAATAGCAGCCCGTGCAACATGAAGAGCGGCGGTCCTTCGCCAACAGCCTTGGCGTGGAAGTCAAGCCCATTCGCGTGCACAATCGTCATAGCGTGTGCGAGCCTGGGAGTCGCGTTCGCTCCGCCCCCTCGGCTGCCGCCCTGTCGGGCCGTCGAGCAGACGTTCTTGGTCGTAATCTGGTGGTTGTCATCCGGTGCTCATCGATTGATACCCCGCATATCGACCAGGGGCATCGCTTGTGGGTATCGAGGCCAGGACACGCATTCATTTGTCGCATCCGCGGGCGATTAGATCCGTGTTCGAATGGGCTGCTGCTGCGGCGCGCTTCATGGGTGTCTACATGAGCTGGGCCGCCCTAGCACCTGCATCGCGTTCCACGCTTGTTGCGATTCTGACGACAGGGGTCCGGAGCATGGAAGGCCTGCTGACCGCGGCCGGCAAGACGAGCTGCCACGTGCAGATTGAGTCTAACCGCAAACAGGGCGAAAAAATGTGCGGCACTTCCCGATGTCAGGTTGATGCACGTCGATGCACGTCGATCTTCCGTGCCGTGTTGGGCTCGTAACGCCGGTTGCGTTGATGATCGAAGCGCGATGTCAGCCTGAAGACGGCTTATTCCAAGGCATTGAGCGCTAGGGCCGGTTCGCAGCTGATAGGGGGCAGTCCGAATCGCTCGGCGGCGTGCAGAAGGATGCCTTCTCGTTCGACGCTTCGAACGCCCCGTGCTGTTTTCCACAGCGCTCGATCGTCATGATATATTTCAGAGTGGAAGCAGAGGTTAATTTCTGGACTTTGATGTACAGCACGGAATTTGAAGAGTGAGTCTGCTACGTTTTGGAGCGTTCGTCAGTTGATCAAGCCGATGATCCATCAAACGCTAGTAACTAGGATCGGTGGCGAGATTACCAATATTGGCTTGCTGTTCTCAAGCTCGTTATCCCGTCATCGACAAGAGGCCGGTAGCGATCTCGCTGGCGCAAGCTGACGTTGATAACAATGAACGATGCAGCCGCACAAGCCCTGGGCGCAGACCATCTTCAACCCTGAGGCGCTTGCGCCGGGCCCAGGCTCCCGGATCCTGCCGGTCGTTGGGGGGGGGGGTTAATACCCACCCCCC
>JBATTL010000083.1:0-1969 GCA_049670525.1 Thiohalocapsa sp.
GATGCTGACACTCGAGGAGACGGCTAAGGAGCTGTCATCGTCCAAAGTGCAAACGTTGGGTGATCTGATCGCGACCTTGGGAGAGAGCGTCTGCGAGCTCAGCAATCTGCGCCAACGAGCGGCTGAGGCGGAACCCGGTACGCCGGACTGAGGAATCTGCTAACCACCGACCCGAAGCCCGCCATCGTGCGGGCTTTTTTGTGCGTGGGTGGACTTCCGTCTGTCCGCGCCGACCTAAACGCCACGTCTGTTACCTATGGTGTTACCTATTTCGACATCGAGGCGTAAGAAAAGCCCCGCGATTTCCCGTAATGCTTTGTTTTTGTTGGAGCTGGCGGACGGATTCGAACCGACGACCTGCTGATTACAAATCAGCTGCTCTACCAACTGAGCTACGCCAGCGTGAGGGAGGACTTCAATGGGAGGCAGGCGCCTGATGAAGCCCTGGCATTCTATGACAGCTGGGCCCAGGGCTCAATCGACATCGCAGTTACTTGTTATTCGCACCCGCCTTTGATCTGGCGAAACGGCACAACCCCGCTAGCACAAGCGCCGGCTGATGAACCGCCTCGGGCCGCAATGCCGGAAGCAGGCGCTCGGCATCACCGCCAGTGATGATGAGGTTAGGGGTTTGTCCGGTGTGATCGGCAAGGCGTTGGTAGAGGCGTTCCGCGAGCGCTGCCGGGGCCTGGATGCTCGCGGCGGCGATCGCCTCCGCGGTATCCGTGGCCCAGGATTGGTCTGCATCGATGGGCTCGTAGCACGGAATCTGAGTACCGGCAAGTAAGCTGTCGCGCATCATCGCAATGCCAGGAAGGATGAGCCCGCCGATGTGGGTGCCGTCGGCCAGAAGCAGGTCGAAAGTCACGGCGGTACCGGCGTCGACAATCAGCTTGGCACCGCCCTGTTGATGGTGGGCCCCGATAAGGGCCAGGTAACGGTCGACGCCGAGGCGGGCGGGCTCAGCGTAGGCGATGCGCACGCCCTGGGACTCTGCGCTGGTCTCAACCATCGTCAGTCCCGATTTCCACAGCGCATCGGCGACATCAGCAACGCCTTTGAGAACAGCCTCCGGCCCGACGCGGGCGACGACGATGCCATTGACGTCTTCACTCAAGTCCCACGCGGCGAGCAGATCGATAGGCAGTGCGCCGAAGTGCTTTGCGCTGCCGGGGACACCAAGTCGCTCGCCGTCCCAGGTGGCCCATTTGATGCTGGTATTTCCGATGTCGACGAGTAGTTCCATGGATGCCATTGGATCTTGTGCGTGATGAAGGGTCGGCTTGGCCGACCCGTCGCAGGTGTTCGCGTCATCACCATTCCCCGTGGTTGTGGACGGTGAAGGCAAACGCCACGGGGTCACGGACTGACAGCAGCGCTTAGGCCCCAGCCTTTTTCGGCTTCAGCAAGAGACCCAACGGCATGGCCAACAGCGCCACGACGGCCAACACCTGAGCGAGCTGCGTGATGGCGAGGATACCGGACTGTCGCGTCAGCTCGTCGGCCATCACCGCGGCGGCGAGGGGCAGGTTCCCGGAAAGCGGCGCCGCGTCGAGGAACGCCGTGAAGCCTGGATTGCTCCAGGACAGATCGCCCACGTAGCGCGTCCAGTTCGCCTGACTGCCACGGTAGATCATGGTTCCGACAAAGGTCACGCCGAACGAGAACCCGAGTGTCTTGACGAAGTTGAACATGCCTGCGCCCTCGTCACGTTCATCCGGACGCAGATTCTGGAAGGCCTGGGCCGCGAGCAGTGGGAATATGAACATGATGCCGAACATGATCAGTGCGCCTGGGATGAAGGCCTCGATTGGCCCTGCATAGGGATTCAGGCCACTGTAGCGCAGCCAACCCAGGGCCATGATGCCGGAACCGAGCACGACCATGGTCCGAACGCCGAGCAACGCCACCAACCGTCCACCGATCAAGCTGCCCAGGATGCCAAACAGCCCACCGCCGCCCATGATCA
>JBATTL010000084.1:0-1799 GCA_049670525.1 Thiohalocapsa sp.
AATGGCCAGCCGTGAACGGGGCCGTCGGTATTGGTGGGCCGCATTGGACGCTGTTTCGCTATCGCATCGCTCACGGGACATCGAAGGACTGGATCGACCTCTCGCAGATCGCGGCCGGGCAGGACGATTTCTGGTTCTGAACCCGATGCCTCTTATGACCCAATGACGCGGACCGGCCCAGTGGCAATCCGCGGGGAGACCATCATGTCCAACGACTCAAACGAGACCCACAGTGCACCTGCCGTCATACGTCTGACCGATCAGACGACGCTGTTCCTGGTGGACTATCACATCTGGTCCGGGCGCAAGAAACTGCGCGCCGAGGATTTGAAGATGGGCACCGCGCTGCCGCCCGATGCATTGATTTCGCTCGGCAGCAAGAAGATCTGCAATCCGGATGAGCTGCGGGTCTTCCATCGCAACAAGAAGCGCGTCGAGCGCGAATTGCTGGCGGTGGGCACCCGCTTCCTTGGCGGCTATGTGGTGCCGAACAACCGCGCCGCGGAGGTACGGGCCAAGGCCGATGCCATCACCGCGGAGACGCGTGCGGCGGCAGAGGCCTTCCTGGCCGACTACGACGGTCACATCGACGCCTGGTGCGCGGCCTATCCGGACTGGGAAACAGCCATCCGCAACGCGGTGGACCCGGTGGAGGTGGTGCGCGGTCAGTTCCGCTTCCGCGTGCAGGCATTGCAGATCGAGACCTCACGAGTGATCGGCGAGGACACGCTGGCTGAAGACCTGGCCGAGGTCGGCGAGAGTATTTTCGCCGAGGTGGAGCAGATGGCCCGCGGGCTGGAGCGCTCGTTTCTCGGTAAGGACGGGCTCTCTCGCCGGGCGCTCGGCACCTTCCGACGTATCTACGACAAGCTCGATGCATTGAGCTTCGTCGACTACCGCATCGATCCGGTGGTGCGCTCGATCCGCGGTTGGCTGGATCGGCTGCCGGCGGTGGGCCCCATCGAGGGCGGCCTGTTCATGGAGGGGTGGGCGCTGATGCGCCTGGTCTGCGATGCCGAGGCCATGGCTCGCCATGGTGAGGGCATTCTGGGGCTGGATGAACTGATGCCGAGTCCCGGCGCGGACGCGCCGGAAGCACCGAAGCCTGAACAAGAGGAGTCCACTCCGCCGATTGCGGCCGAGGTGAGGGGCTTAGCCCAGCCACCCGAGCAGGTCACCGACTTCGATGACCTGTTCGACGATGCGTTGTCAGCCCTCCCACCCGATTCCGCAGTGGAGTCCCCCGAGGCTTCCGAAGCAGCAGCGGAGGCAGAGCGCGAGGAGCTCGTCCGCGAAGCGCCCACGCCTGCCACGCAACCAACCGAGCCAGCAGTGCCTGCCAGTACGCAGGACTTCTGGTTCTGACCGACTACGCCGCCGCGTCCTTCTCGCACGGCGGCGGAGCACTTTCCTCAACCCCCTCAACCCCCATGGGGCAGCGCGCCCTTTGGGGTCGCGCTGCCCCGCTTTCTGTGGAGCATCACAATGAGTAAGCACATACGCACCCTGCACCAGGCTATGCCCATCGTGGCCGCGGCCCTGGGGTGCAAATTCGGTGTCAGCGTCGCCATTGGCGGCGCCGAGGCCCAGACCGATGGTGACAGCATCCAGGTACCGGCGCTGCCGCCAGATTCCGCTCTGATGCCAGTCGCTTGGGGCTATCTGGCCCACGAGGCCGCGCATGTGCGCTACACGGACTTCGCCGCCTACCGCGCTGGCGTGGCCGCCGGCGATGTGCTCTGCGCCAGTCTGCAGAACATTCTGGAGGATGTGCGCATCGAACGCGCACTGGCGGGTCC
>JBATTL010000085.1:0-2025 GCA_049670525.1 Thiohalocapsa sp.
CAGTAGTAGGGTCGAGCGCGTCGTGTTGGTGGATGCGACGGGCGCCCGCATGTCGGCCTTCGCGGTTCCCGTGACCTGCACCGGCCCGCGGAGCAGTTGTCTGTACTTGGAAGGCCCAGCCGATGCATTCGTGCTGAAATCCTCGGATCTGTTGTTTTTGAAAGTTGTCGCACACCAGGTGGCAATGGCGCTGGAGCGCGCGCGACTAACAGAGCTCAACAGTGCGCGCCTGGAGACGGAGCAGCGCGCGTTGCAGAAACAGGTGGACGGTCTGCTCCAGGTCTCGGACCAGGACAAGTTGATCTATCGCTCGCCGCAGATGAAGTCCTTGTTGGAGGGGGTGCTACGCGTTGCGCCGAGCGATGCGACCGTGCTGATCGCCGGGGAGAGCGGCAGCGGCAAAGAAGGTATCGCTCGTACATTGCATGACAATAGCGAGCGCTTTGCCAAGCCCTATGTCGCCGTGGACTGCGGCGCCATTTCCCCGAACCTTTTAGAATCGGAGCTGTTCGGGCATGTGAAAGGGGCATACACGGGTGCTGGTTCGTCGACGGTTGGTCGGGTCAGGCAGGCCGAGGGCGGGACGCTGTTTCTGGACGAGATCGGTGAATTGCCACTCGATTTGCAAGCCAAGTTGTTGCGCTTCATCGAGAACAAGGAGGTTACGGCGGTCGGGGCATCGCAGCCGCGCAAGGTGGACTTGCGCATCGTCGCTGCGACAAACCGAGATCTGCCCCTTGAAGTAGCCGAGGGACGCTTTCGTCAAGACCTCTATTACCGGCTCAACGTCGTTGCGCTAAAGGTCCCGCCGCTGCGCGAGCGGCCCGCGGACATATTGCCCTTGGCGCAATACTTCGTGGGCAAGTTCGCGCTGCAGTACGGTCCCGCGTGTCGGCGCCTTGGCCAAACCGCCGAGGAATTGCTGCTGGGGTATTCCTGGCCTGGGAACGTGCGGGAACTGCGGAATCTGCTGCATCGGGCGGTGCTGATGACCAGCGGTAACGAGATTTGTGCGGCTGATCTCGCCATCGTTGGGGAAAACCGCCCAGATGCTGCCGATTCTGCTGCTGTTGCTAGCGAGTCGCCGGATCAGCCGCCCCTGTCCGTCGCCTCAGTTTCGGATTACGCACCCGCAGTTGCAGTGGCCCGACGATCCGAGGGGAACGGCGTCGAGGCATGGCGCCCGGCGCCCTGCGAAGACATGGCCCGCGTGTCGGCGGATCCTTGGTCCGCGCTTCGCGCCCGGCTCGTGGAGCAACTCGACGATTTCGCCATCTTGGCGCGTGCTCCATTGGGGAGTTGGTTGGCCGAGACGCTTGTGTTGAGCGCTCACGAGCGGTTCGGCAGCGTGGCGCGGCGGGCCGCCGATGCGCTTGGGATGGCCGAGAGTACCTATCGGCGGCGCCTGGAGAAGGCGCGTCAAGCCAACTTGACCAAACCGCCTGGGCGGATCGCGGCGACCAGCGTCATATCCATACCGCTCATGGAACTGCTCGGCAGCGAGACCTGTCGTAGCGATGGGGCCAGCCTCTTCGGTCAGGTGCGAGGACTACTGCTGGAGTTGGTCACCGAGCGTGTCATCGACAACGATCCGTTGGCCGCCGCGTTGATGGGCATTACGACCCCTACCTATCGGCGATGGCGAGACCGTGCCGAAGCCGAAGCCGACGGCTATCGGCAGGCGTCGGGCTGATTGGTCCGACCGCTTGCACGGCGCCGTATTGGCGGTCCCTCGCGGGATGCCCGGGTCGAGGAGATCGTCTCGCTGAACGCGAATCGATTGCGCTTGCTTAGAACTCCGCTATTGGGCCGGTGCTATCGGCGAGCGAGACCATGGTTCGGGCGCCCTTTGGGTGGGTACCGACAGATGGCGGATTGAACCGCTCTGATCCGTAAGCAAACGCCTTTGTGTGCTACAAGCAGGACCCGGCCGATCCAAAGAGTCTGAGGCGATTTCTGTCAACTTTCATACCCGCTGACTTGTATTGATGCCCGCCTTCTGTGTCGGACCGACGCGCGCATAAC
>JBATTL010000086.1:0-1709 GCA_049670525.1 Thiohalocapsa sp.
CTTCGAACTCGATCACGAATTCCTGTGCGCAGAACTTGGTTTGACGAACGGCGGCGTCACAAGCGACTGCAGTGTTTTCGTTTGCCAACGAAGCCAGCGGCGCAGCTATATGGATGGGGCGCTCGACGAGATCGACGCTCGCGGCCCCTGCCGCTGCGTTCTGGATTGTATCAGCCAACCAAGCTGCCGGACAAACCTGCTCATTCTGAGCTGTTACGGGGCCGAATGACACACGCTCGGAAAAACGTTTGTCGGTGACCGCCGTAGCGGCGACTTGGTCGCCGCTGTCCAGATGTACAATCCTGTCAAATCGCAAGCGGCGGGTGCGCGCTGCGGCAACGGTTTCAGACAGGCGAGGACTCGGATGAGGCATTGGGCACGGTGCTTTGCGTTGGTGAAAAACCCGTCTACCAAAAGGAGTTGAAGATCGAGCGGATGGAACCGCGTTGATTTGTATTGAATTTCATCTTTCTCGGGGGAACGAGTGTGTCAAACCAACCTACAGAGCCGCGTCTTTCGTCAACCGTCCTGCTCCTGAGGGACCGGCCACACCTGCAGGTGTTGATGGTCGAGCGGCACTACGAGATTGATTTTGCAGCCGGCGCTCTCGTTTTTCCGGGCGGCAAGTCCACGGATGACGATTTTCGCGATGGATGGGCCGATCATTGCGACGGCGAGCATGGCGGCAAGGAGCAGGCCGCGCGTATCTCTGCTGTCCGCGAGGCTTTTGAGGAGACGGGCGTGGTTCTTGCGCGCGCTCGGGCAAACCGGGGTGAGGGCGCTCCGCTTGTCGCCGGCGATGTTGTCGATGCCATGGCTCCGCACCGCGCTGCCGTCGATCGCGGCGAGGAGAGCTTTCTCGAGTTGATTAAGACGCATGATCTCGTGCTTGCGCTCGATACGCTGGTGCACTTCGGACACTGGATAACACCGGACATGATGCCCAAGCGTTTTGACACGCATTTCTATATCGCCGCTGCGCCAGAAGAGCAGATTGCCAAGCACGACGGACGCGAGACGACAGATGCGGTTTGGCTGGGGCCTCAGGAAGCGCTCGACAAGGAAGAGGCCGGCGAGGTGACGATCATTTTCCCGACGCGTATGAATCTCGGGAAGCTTGCTGAGGCCGACACGGCGGCCGCCGCCGTTGAGCGTTTCAAGCAAGAGCCTGTGGTCACGGTTCTGCCGGTCGTCGGTAAAACACAAGACGACAAGCCCTGCCTCTTTATACCGGAGGAGGCCGGTTACGTTCAGAGCATAGAGCTTCTCGAGCGGGTAAAGGTCTAACCGGCGACCGCGATTTCATGCTGGCGAACGCTGTTCTCCAGCGCCTCACAGACCTCGGATGTCGCTACATCATCATCCAGGGACTTCGCATTGGCGGCATGAGCTGCCTTGCAGGCGTTGATATGGAGCTCAATTAATGCCGGATCAGCGGAGTCACCTGCGGCATCCAGCAGTCGGCAAAGAGAGCCACAAAGCCGCGATATAGAAGGGTAGCCATAGGAGCCGGCCGCACCGTGCAGATCGTGTGCTGCCGTAGAGACATCGTGCCAGATGTTTTCAGTCGCGTCGCCGCGCGAGGCATCGGTCCAGGCTTCGTTGAGCTTGCGCAAGTCATTTTCGAGCCACTCGTCAAATCGGTCGCTATAGCCAGACACAGCATCTTCGGCGCGCATCGACAGCTCATCGACCGAAAAGTCCCCGTA
>JBATTL010000087.1:0-1757 GCA_049670525.1 Thiohalocapsa sp.
CACGAGGAGCGTGTGATTCGAGTCCGTCGTGCCACGGTGCCACTTGCGGTCGCGAGCGCGCAATCCGAGCTCTCGACGCAGCCGAGCTACCCGTTTGCGACTGGTACGCACCTCTCGTGCCCTCAGCTCGCGTTGGACGCGAGGCGTGCCATAGCAGGCCGTGGTGAAACCGCGACGTCGGTCGCTATGGGATGGTGACGAGCATTTCGCCGGCCATTCTCGATTGAAGGGCCAGTCGGATCCAGACTGGCCTCCAGGCCGCCAGCGAGCTTCGCAAGGGCCAAATAGAGCGCAATCGACCGATCACCAGCGCTACAAACCGCCCCATCGCGCCTTGCAAGCACCGTGGCTTGCCAAAACCGAAGAGCTGGCGCATCAAGAGCCCGAGATTGAAGCCGGCCACGTGCACCAGTAGACGTTTCCGTAGATTGTCGTGGCCTCGCGTGTAGTTTCGCCGCAAGCCACCGGTCTCGTAGCAGTGGGCAAAGCTGCGTTCGACCCGCTCGGCGCGGAGTCGACTCAGCCGGCGAGCGCGGCTTCCTTGCAAGCGGCGCCGGTTCGCATACAGAGCTTTCTGCTCTGCCTCGCGGTTCTTGCCTTTCCAACGACGCCGAGGTCGCTTCGGTTCGGCGATGTAGCTGCGAATGCCCATCGCACGGTGCGACGCCAGCACCGCCGAGCTGTGGTACCCGCGGTCGGCCACGACCTCGCGCAGTAGGGCATCATCCTCGGGTGCCGCCTCGGCGGCCTCGCCGTCCACTGCGTCCACTAAGCGCCCTGCGGCTTCCTCCAGAGTCTCCTCTTGGCTCGTGCAATCACCGCGATCCGCCGGCTGCACGGTCACTGCCACGACCGCACCGGTGTCTAGATCCACCGCGTGTTCCGCCTTGTGAGCCAGGCCGGTACGGCCGTCTTTCATCCGAGTGATCTTGGCATCAGGGTCGTGCGGGTTCTTCCAGTCGCGGTTGGAAGTCTTTTTCTTGCGCTTGCGATCGCGGCGCGCCAGTTCCTGGCGGTCGGCCGTCGACTCGCCCGATGCCTCGGCCAGGCTGCGTAAGTACCCCGCGTAGTCCTCGCCGCTATCGCGCCGCACGATGCTGCGCATCGCGGCGTTGGCCTCCAGGGTCGTGGCATCTACACCCAGCGTCTTGCCTCGAATCAAGCCCTCCTTGGCCAGCACGCCCAGGACCCAGGAGAACACCGCGCCATGCACCTCTTCGTCCAGCAGGCGGCGCGTGCGCGAAAGCGTCGAGTGATCAGGCGTCTGCGCATTCAACTCGTAGCCGCAGAACTGCCGCAGGCTCAGACTGTCGGCCAGTCGCCAGGCGATCGCACGCTCGGCATTCAAACCTTCGAAGTACCCGACCAAGAGCAACCGAAAGTACACCGCGGGCGGCATCGACGGACGGCCGATACCCTCGGCATAGAACCGCTGGCACTGCTGCTCGACGAACTCGTCGAAGCGCTCGCGCTCCAATAGCTCGTTGAGTCGCCGGTAGAACGGATGCCCCGGTGCCCGCGCCAAGTCCGCCGTCTCCACCCACAGGTGGCCTTGCGGCTCCCGATCTCGCTTACCCATCGCCATCTCGCTGCCCTCCTCGGTGCTCCGAAGAGGTTATCCAGACGGAGAGATCGACTCAAGCATGGAGGGGAGTTTCACCACGGACCCTTAGGCACCGTAGTGGTGCATTGCAACTTCCGCGAGCCGAAGTCTTGGTTCTCGTGAGGTGGATGAGCTCGGAGTCGTTGTCCATGGG
>JBATTL010000088.1:0-5801 GCA_049670525.1 Thiohalocapsa sp.
CCCCAAAAAAAACGGCTCCCGAGGGAGCCGCCTGCTCGGCGCGCTCAGGTCCGCCTAACGCTGACTCAGGAGGCGACCTTCGCGGCGCGGCGCCGTCCCATACCCACTAGACCCAGCATCGCGGATCCGAAGAGCCATGCCGCTGCCGGAATCGGAACGACTGACGCACCCTTGACGAGATAATCATTGTTACAACTGCTATTTGGTATCACACCGCTGCCGCAGTTGTTCGGATCCGTGCGGAAGAAAACGTACCGCTCGGTCTTGACGCCGCCGATCGCACTCCAGATAGACCCCTCGATTCCGAAGTTAGTGAAGTCGAAAACTGTCCCCGTGAGGGCGTCAAGGTTCGCGTGGGCGTCATCCGAGAAGTAAACGACGCCAGTTTCGTTGTCATTTGTGCCGCCTGCATCGAGCGAAGACACCCGTAGGTCCGTCCAGTCAAGGCCGCCGGCGTCAAGACGGATCACTTCGTCGTTCTCCATGGCGCTAAGCTCGTTCTGATCGCCGTTACCGCATTGTCCGTCTGCTGCATTAGTCACCTCGCTACACACACCGATGCCGTTATCGTTCGGGACCTGACGCTGCCATAGATCCGCCGCAGTATAGGTGGTGTTCGGTGTGTATTTGAAACCTGCGGCAGTGATCGGCCCATAGGTCTTCGTCGCACCGAGATTTGTGCCGTCGACGTCAGTGAGGAAATCGACGTCGAGCGCGGAGGCCGACGACGCCAATCCCATCAGGCCCGCCGTCAAAGTCGTTGCTATCAAGGTTTTCTTCATCGTTGCTCTCCTGTTCAGCGACTGAGCCAGGCGTTCAAGCCGCCTCGACGCTGAGATCTGTTACGAAGTGCCAGTTACTCCGGCACACTGGTTTTTCGACTGGTCTGCTGTTGCCGACCCCGAGATCAGCGGCGCCGTCCCAAACCCTGCCACCGTACGCCGATGCAAGAACCACGCCATCCTATTTTTCACTTAATTTTTAGTTGTTTAGAGACGCTCGCTGAACGCGGCGGATCGTCAATACGTCTCAGGTCTGTGACGCCGCAACCGGTCCTCGCATGCAAGCTCCTTGCAGAACCTCTTTAAAATGCTGAAAATGTTGATGATTATTCTTGCTTCAGGCGGGTTCGCGCCTGTAAAGATTGCTGACGGTTCCTCTGCGATGCCGCGGCCCGGTATGACATGTTTGCAAAATGCAATGCAGCCTGCGAATCGATCGCCCCAAACCGGAACCTGAGCTGGGGATTCGGCCAGGCAGCATCGGCAACGGCCGCGACAGGGGCTGACGAGGCCGACTTCGGACGCCCGATGACCGCAGCGCAGCGGACTCGTCTGATCAGCGCCGGCGCCTTGGGTGGGAGCGGCTTGCGACTCAGGTGCAAGCCTGTGGCGGGGATGACGGGACACTAACCGTGTTCCGGCTGGCTTTTCGCATTTTGCAATCGCAATCCGACAAGGCCGTCGCCGCAGTCGCCCGTAGGGCATCAAGGGCGACGCCTGTGCGAAGTGTCAACATGGCCGCGCGGGCCCAAGGCCTGGGGAACCGAAATCCGGAGACTTTGGGTAGCGCCAAAGCGTTCGGGTGTCGCGCGGCCCGAGGCGCACCAGCAGGCATCACCGCCTCAGCAAACGCCAATGCATCGACCAGGACCCTGGCCGAGCATCGGCTTCAGAGGCTTTGCGGGCTCAGTCGTGGGACCGCCGCATTGCGTCTGTTCAGCTGCCTTGTGCGACTGAACACTGCAGCGTCTGGGCTCAGTTCTTGTCCTTGTTCACGAGCGGCTTTTCCCGGATCCAGGGCATCATCTCGCGCAGGCGGGCGCCGACATGCTCGATGGCGTGCTCCTCGCCGAGTCGGCGCATGGCCTTTATACGCGGTGCGCCGGCCTGGTTTTCGAGGATGAACTCGCGCGCGAAGGAACCGGACTGGATCTCGCCGAGGATGCGTTTCATCTCGGCACGGGTGTGCTCATCGATGATGCGTGGTCCGCGGGTCAGATCACCGTACTCGGCGGTGTTGGAGATCGAGTAGCGCATATTGGCGATGCCGCCCTCATAGATCAGATCGACGATGAGCTTGACCTCGTGCAGGCACTCGAAATAGGCCATTTCCGGCTCGTAACCGGCCTCGACCAGGGTCTCGAAGCCCATCTGGATCAGTGAGGTCAAGCCGCCGCAGAGCACCACCTGCTCGCCGAACAGGTCGGTCTCGCATTCCTCGCGGAAGCTGGTCTCAATGATGCCCGCGCGGCCGCCGCCGTTGGCGGACGCGTAGGCCATCGCAACGTCCCGGGCGCTGCCGCTGGCGTCCTGGTAGACGGCGATCAGACTCGGAACGCCGCCACCCTGGGTATAGGTGGAGCGGACCAGATGGCCGGGACCCTTGGGCGCGACCATGATCACGTCCAGGTCCTCGCGCGGCTCGATCTGGCCAAAGTGGATATTGAAACCATGAGCGAATGCGAGGGCCGCACCCTGCTTGATGTTTGGCGCGATTTGATCACGGTAGAGTCGGGCCTGATGCTCGTCTGGGGCCAAGACCATGACGACGTCCGCGCCGGCGACGGCCTCGGCGATGTCCTGGACCTCAAGCCCGGCGTTGGCGGCCTTGGCCGCGGACGCGGAGCCTGGGCGCAGACCGACGACGACGGAGACGCCGGATTCCTTGAGGTTGTTAGCGTGGGCGTGGCCCTGGGAGCCGTAACCGATGATGGCGACCTTTTTCCCCTGGATCAGCGAGAGGTCAGCGTCTTTGTCGTAGTAAACATTGATGGCCATGAATGGTCTTATCTCTTTGTGCTGTCGAGCGTCAGCTCGAGATTGAAAAGATCAAGCGGACGGTCGGGCCCGCCATTCGATTGTTGACGAGGCGGATTCCTGAGGAAGGAAATGCCGGTGCCTTGGTCATCCAAAGCACAAAGGCCGTACCCGACACGCGCATCGACATCGCCGTCAGAGGGTGAGGCCCTTTTCGCCGCGGGCGATGCCCGTGGGACCGGAGCGGACGACCTCTGTGATCAGCCCCTCTGGGACAGCCTGGATGAAGGCGTCGAGCTTCTTCGATGCGCCGGTCAGCTCGACGACGTAACTGAGATCGGTGACGTCGATGACCTTGGCCCGAAAGATATCCGTCAGGCGCTTGAGTTCTTCGCGGTCCGAACCCGCGGCCTTGAGTTTGATCAGCATCATCTCGCGTTCGATGTGATCGCCCTCGGCCAGGTCCTGGAGCTTGACCACGTCGATGAGCTTGTTGAGCTGCTTTTTGATCTGCTCGACGATATCCTCGTTGCCGCTGGTGACCAGTGTCATCCTTGACAACGACGACTCATCGGTGGGGGCGACGGTCAGGGACTCGATATTGTAGCCGCGGGCCGAAAACAGGCCGGCGATGCGCGACAGCGCACCCGATTCATTCTCGACCAGCATGGAAATGATATGGCGCATGGGTCTCTACTCGGCCTTAGGCCAGCTCCCTCTCGGACATGGTCGGCGGCAGGTGCATCTCATGCTGTCCCTTGCCGGCGATAATCATCGGATAGACATTCTCGGTGGGATCGACAATCACGTCGAGAAATACGAACCGGTTCTTCAACGCGAAGGCCTCCTGCATCGCCGCCTCAAGCTCTCCAGGCTTCTCGACCCGCATGCCGACATGGCCGAAACTGTCCGCTAGCGCGACGAAGTCCGGCAGCGCATCCACATAAGAATGGGCGTAGCGGCTCTCGTAAAAGAACTCCTGCCACTGCCGCACCATGCCCATGTAGCCGTTGTTGAGCAGGATGACCTTGATCGGCAGATCGTACTGCTTGCAGGTGGCCATTTCCTGAATACACATCAGGATACTGGCCTCGCCCGAGATACAGGCCACCTGAGCGTCGCGGTGGGCGAGCTGTACACCCATGGCCGCGGGCAAACCGAATCCCATGGTGCCCAGCCCCCCGGAGTTGATCCAGCGCCGCGGCTTGTCGAAGGGGTAGAACTGGGCTGCGAACATCTGATGTTGGCCAACGTCCGAGGTCAGGAACAGATCACCGTTAGTGACCTTGTAGAGCGTCTCGACCGCGAACTGGGGCTTGATCACATCACTACCCCGGTCGTAGCGCAGACAATCCATGCCGCGCCATTCGTCGATCTGCTGCCACCAAGCCGCGATCGCATCCGCGTCCGGTTGGGTGCTGCTGGATCGGAGCATCGAAAGCATGTCGGTGAGCACGCTCTGCACCGGCCCGACGATGGGCACCTGCACCTTGACGGTCTTCGAAATCGACGCTGGATCAACGTCGACATGGATGATCTCGGCATGGGGGCAGAAATGCTCGATCTTGCCGGTGACGCGGTCGTCAAAACGGGCGCCGATGGCGATCAGGCAATCCGTCTCGTGCATGGCCATGTTGGCCTCGTAGGTGCCATGCATCCCGAGCATGCCGATAAACTGCTTGTCGGTCATCGGATAGGCACCAAGGCCCATCAGTGTGCTGGTAATCGGATACCCCAGCGCGCGCACCAGATCCGTCAGCACCGCCGACCCTTCACCGAGCACCACGCCGCCTCCGGTATAAATGACCGGGCGCTTGGCTGCGAGCATGCTGTCCACCGCCTTGCGGATCTGGCCCTGATGACCCCGCTGCGCCGGGTTGTAGGAACGCATGCTGATTTCGCGCGGATACTCGTAAGGAATCTTGATGCTTGGGTCGGTGACGTCTTTCGGGATGTCCACGACCACCGGTCCCGGTCGGCCGGAACTGGCGATGAAAAACGCCTTTTTGATCGTCGTTGCCAGATCCCTGACATCTTTCACCAGAAAATTGTGTTTGACGCAGGGACGGGTGATGCCGACCGTGTCGACCTCCTGGAAGGCGTCGCTGCCGATCACCGGCGTCGGAACCTGTCCGGTAATGACGACCATCGGGATCGAATCGAGATGCGCGGTAGCGATGCCCGTGACCGCATTGGTTGCGCCTGGGCCGGAGGTGACCAGGCAGACCCCGACTTTGCCCGTGGCACGCGCATACCCATCCGCGGCGTGGGTGGCGCCCTGCTCGTGGCGCACCAGGATGTGTTTGATCGCGTCTTCTCGTTTGAACAGTGCGTCATAGATATGGAGTACCGCACCGCCCGGGTAGCCGAACACGTACTCCACACCCTCGTCGATCAACGCCTGAATGGTGATTTCGGCACCGCTGAGCTCCAAGGTCGGTATCCTCCGTCAGGTCTGGTTACGCGGGGTCGGTTTAGTCGCGGGGGCTGAGCAGGTCACAAGAGTCGCCCCGACAGCGCTCGCGATGGTCATCCCACCGCACCGGAGCGTTGTCAGGCACCCGTCTGCGACCAGACCCCAACATAGCGGCCCGAAATCCCTTGGGGCCTTGGGCTTTGACCCGCAAAATCCGACAAGCGTAATGGCAAAAGAGTTTCGTCTGGAAAACGCTCTAAAGTACGCGAAGCTCGGCGCGCCGGTCAAGGTAGCCGGGAATTCGACCAAGCTTCCCGTTCGAGCGGCAAGTAACCGACCCGGAGCAAAGCTGGCGGCGAGCGACGAGACCCGGTCGGAGCGATCCTGTCACCCGCCTGTCCACGAGCTTTGGCAACCCTTCCAGACGCTTGCCGGGCCGCAAACTCAATGTCGGAGCCGGTTTTGTCGAAGGGCTCCTCGGACTTGCGCCCTATGTCGCCCAGCGGGCATTCGAAACTGCAGCGTTCACGTGAAAACAGATCGCTCTTTGACATTAGCTTCCCGCTATCCCTTTTCTTCCTCCATCTCCGCAGGGACTCCGCCCCCTCTTGAGGCGCCCGAGAGCG
>JBATTL010000089.1:0-13824 GCA_049670525.1 Thiohalocapsa sp.
CTATTTATGGCACTACATTTTGCCCGAGACTCTCAACACCTTGGATTCGCGCAAGAAAAACTCACGCGAGGATACTAGAACAAGGACTTACGGCGATTTCTCACACAGAAATGTCAAAGATGGGTTAAGGCGATTGCCGGAAAATCTCGTACCAGCTGACTTGTCTCGAGGCTCCAGGTCAGCGCAAACACGATAGCCGCAAGAAAATAGGAGACACCCGTTTACTTCCCGTCGTCCCGTATCGCA
The DNA here is from genome assembly GCA_049670525.1 of Thiohalocapsa sp. GTDB lineage: Bacteria > Pseudomonadota > Gammaproteobacteria > Chromatiales > Chromatiaceae > Thiohalocapsa. Next base: position 247 of record JBATTL010000089.1, read on the forward strand.
ACCACCCGTTGCATTGCGAACAGACAAACAAGCCCCGAGACCATGATCCCAGCCACCATCAGCAGGGAACCGTTGAAGGTTCCGGTCAGTTCCGACAGCTCGCCAGCAACGACCGGCGCGACGATCTGCGCCACACCGTACCCCAGGGTCAGCTTCGCCATGATCTGCGCCGGATGTGCGGGATAGCGTACCCCGACCATCGTCAACACCAGCGAAACGATACCGATAAAGGTGAGCCCGAACAGCAGCGAACTGGTAACCGCGGCGACCAGCGTCCCGCTGAAGACGGGCAGCACGATACCCAGGATCTGCAGCAGATAGGCCGCCTGTAAACTGGTGAGATACCCGAACCGGCGTGCGATCCGATCCCATAGCACGGGCGCCGGCGCAGCAGCCAGCCCAACCAGCATCCACATCAACCCACCCTGCCCGGCAAGCGCCGGTTGCTGCTCCGTGATCAGCACCGTGAATGTCGCGTTGATCGCATAACCGAACCCAGCACACAGATACGCCCCCTGTAAGAGCCAGAGCCATAAGGGGCCGGGCTCTTGAGCGCCATCGGTGTGATGCGCTGCAAGTGGCGTCCCTTCATTGGGCCGGGGCAGCCAGCGCCAAGCGGGCACGAGGAGCAGCGCACCCACCAGTGTCAACAACCACCACTGCCCACGCCAATCCACGAACGGCGGCGCCAACTCAACCAACAATCCGCCCAGCACGATACCGATGCCCAGCCCGCTGAAATGAATTCCCAGCTCGCTGCGATGACCATGTCGGATCAACCAGTTCAGGATCAAACCGGAGCCCAACATCAGCCCGGCCGCTGTGCTAAGTCCCGCAAGATAACGGCTGACTCCCCACAGCAGCGGCGACTCGGAGAGCGCCATCATCGCCGTGGTCAACACCGCCAGCACCAGCCCCATACGATAGAGTCTGTCCTTCAGCATCAGATCCCTAAGCCGTGTGACCAGCAGAACCCCGGACAGATAGCCCAAGTAGTTCCAGCCCGCAAGCCAGCCGGCCAGCGCATCGCCCATGCCAATTTGCGGCTGCATGTAGGCCAGCATCGGCGTGTACGCAAAGCGCGCAACGCCCATGGTCAGCACCAGCGCAAAGACACCCGATGCCAGGACCACGAAAGGACGATGCGACATCAAGACCCCGACAAATCAAATCACGCGGACTCCCAGTCTAACCGCACCCCCCGGACCCATGCCCCATGACGAACTGCATGCGTGCGTTGCCCAAGTGACTCGCGGGACCGAATCATCGGCTGCTGACGTTCGCTGAGCCCTCCATATCTGTATAGGAATTACCGCCCGATACAAACCATTGCTATCGACGCGCCTTTCGGGCGCGGCATTGTGCTATACACTTCGCGATCCATAAACTGCCTGACCGTCAGTGCCGAATCGACCGTATCACCACCGACCCTGACCGGGGAACAGCTGGTTATTGCCGTCCTGGCAGGAAATCAGCGCGGAGCAGCAAGACGCCGCTTCGCTGGTCAGGTGGTCCGATGGTTTCGGTCGGTTTGACGCGTGACAGCGGCAGCCGATGCCTCTGCGAAGGCAGTCGGCACAGGCATGTCAGCGCTTGCCAAGCGCGTCAATTGAGACACCGAGACAGGCGAAATCGGCGCTCGCGGCGCTAGATATCGCCGGATAATACGAAAAGACCACCCGAGCAAACCACCATGAGCGCCTTGCTGCAGCTTTTTCGTTCCTCGTCAGCCTACTATGGCGGCAACGCCGCGTTCATTGAAGACCTTTACGAGCGCTACCTGAAGGATCCTGAGAGCATCGACCTGGCCTGGCGGCGCCGTTTCGACGCCATTCACCAAGAGGCCGCGAATGAGATCCCTCACGGTCCGGTGCGCGAGAACTTCGAGCGCCTGGCGAGCGAGAGCCGCATTCGCGCCCAGACCCGGCATATTGGTCGCCTGGAGCCTGCGGCGGCCGAGAAGCAATCGGCGGTGCTCAGACTGATCAATGCCTACCGTTATCGCGGGCATCAGGTTGCTAATCTGGACCCTTTGAAATTAAGGCCATCGCCCAAGGTCGCGGATCTCGACACGGGCTATCACAACCTGGAAGAGAGCGATCTGGAGCAAGTCTTCCACACCGGCACGTTGTACGCCCCCGACCGCATGCCCCTGCGCCAGATCATCGATCTGCTCAAACGCATCTATTGCGGCCCCGTGGGGTCCGAGTACATGCACATCACCACCACCCAGGAAAAGCGCTGGGTGCAAAAACGTCTGGAGGGATACCAGGCACGGCCCGAGTTGGAACTCGCCGATCGCCGCTGGCTACTGACACTGTTGACAGCCGCCGAGGGCCTCGAGAAATATCTTCACACCCGTTACGTGGGTCAGAAGCGGTTCTCCCTCGAGGGGGGCGAGGCCTTGATCCCGCTGATGGACGAGTTGATCCAGCGCGCCGGACGAAAGGGTGTGCGTGAGATCGTCATCGGCATGGCACACCGCGGCAGGCTGAACATGCTGGTCAACATCCTGGGCAAACCGCCACAGGAGATCTTCGCCGAATTCGAGGGTAAGGTGCCACTGAACCCGCGCCAACTATCCGGTGACGTGAAGTATCACATGGGCTTTTCCAGCGACGTCGACAGCCCCGGCGGTATCGTGCATTTGGCGCTGGGCTTCAACCCGTCGCACTTGGAAATCATCAATCCGGTCATCGAAGGCTCGGTGCGCGCCCGCCAGCGTCGCCGCGGCGATCGCACCGGCGAACAGGTGATGCCGGTTTTGATCCACGGCGACGCCGCGTTTGCCGGCCAGGGCGTCGTACCCGAGACCTTTCAGCTGTCACAGACCCGCAGTTACGGCACCGGCGGCACTGTGCATGTGGTGATCAACAATCAGATCGGCTTCACCGCCAGCAACCCACTGGACACGCGCTCGACGCAATACTGCACCGATGTCGCCAAGATGGTTCAGGCGCCGGTGTTTCATGTAAATGGCGACGACCCGGAAGCGGTCATCTTCGTCACCCGCATGGCGCTGGACTATCGCAACCAGTTCAGAAAGGACGTCGTCATCGACCTGGTCTGCTATCGCCGCCTCGGTCACAACGAGGCCGACGAGCCGTCGGTGACGCAGCCGATGATGTACAAGAAGATCCGCGAACGCGCCACCTCGCGCGCCGTCTACGCCGACCGGCTCATCGACGACGGTGTCATCACCCGAGACGACGCGGTTGCCATGATTGAAGACTATCGCGGCTCCATTGAGCACGGCGTGGTCGTGGCCCGCCCGGTTCTATGCGGTATCGACCAAACCTTCCGTGTCGACTGGCACCGCGGTGAAGACTGGCGGGTTCCCACCATGACCGGCTTTGATCGCGGTAGATTGCAGGCACTAGCCGAGCGTATGTTGCAGATGCCGCAGGATTTCGAGCTACATTCCCGGGTGTCGAAGATCTGGGCCGAACGGCGCAAGATGGCACAAGGTGACCAGCTCGCGAACTGGGGCTTCGCCGAGAATCTGGCCTACGCGACGCTGGTCGAAACCGGCCATCCGGTGCGCTTGTCGGGTCAGGACGCGGGTCGCGGCACCTTCTTTCACCGTCACGCCAAGATCCACTGCCAGGCGACCGGCCGGGAATACACGCCACTGCAACACCTCGGCGAGCACCAGGGGCCGTTCATTGCTATCGACTCCATCCTGTCCGAGGAAGCCGTGTTGGGCTTTGAGTACGGGTTCGCCACCGCGGAACCCAATGCCCTGACCATCTGGGAGGGCCAGTTCGGCGATTTCGCCAACGGCGCGCAGGTGGTGATCGATCAGTTCATCACCTCGGCGGGCACCAAGTGGGGGCTCGACTGCGGCCTCGTCATGCTGCTACCCCACGGCCTGGAGGGCCAGGGCGCCGAGCATTCCTCGGCACGACTGGAACGCTACTTGCAATTGTGCGCGGAGCACAACATCCAGGTCTGTGTGCCCACGACCCCTGCGCAGATGTTCCATTTACTGCGCCGGCAGATGCTGCGTGATTTCAGCCGCCCGCTCGTGGTCATGACACCAAAGAGCCTACTTCGGCATCGCCTCGCGGTTTCATCGTTGGAGGAGCTCTCCGAGGGCGGCTTCCAGACGGTCATCCCGGAAATCGATCCGATCGAGCCCGGCAACGTCGATCGCGTGGTGTTCTGCAGCGGCAAGGTGTTCTACGACCTCGTCGAGGCGCGCCGCGCCCGTGGTTTGCACAACGTCGCGATCATTCGCATTGAACAGTTGTATCCTTTCCCGAATGAAGATTTCGCGGACGCCATTTCCACCTACCCGGAGACCCAAGAGGTCATCTGGTGCCAGGAAGAGGCGCAAAACCAGGGGGCTTGGGACCAGATAAAGCACCGATTCCACACCCTGATCCAGGAAGGCAAGGAGGCCTACTACGTTGGTCGGCCCGCCTCGGCCGCACCCGCCGTAGGCCACCGCTCGGTGCACGTTGAGCAGCAGGAACGCCTCATCGACGAGGCCATGACCGGCCGCATTAATCCGGCCATGAATCTTCGCATCCCGCGAGAATAGGTCGCCACCACAGCATCGCGACAAATAGACCGCCACTGGAAGAGATCACTACAACGATGAGCAGCGAAGTCCGCGTTCCCGCCCTACCCGAATCCGTTGCCGATGCGACGGTCCTCACCTGGCACAAACAGCCGGGAGAGACCGTGCGCAAGGACGACAACCTGGTCGATCTCGAGACCGACAAGGTTGTGCTGGAAGTGCCAGCACCGATCGACGGCGTTCTGGCCGAGCAAAAGGTCGCCGAGGGGGACGTCGTCGAAGCCGATGCTGTGCTGGCAATGATCGATTCGTCTGACGTCCCTGCTGGCGAAGCGGCAACCGCCTCCGCCGCACGGAGCAAGACGGCGGTGCCCGCGACAACCATTGTCGCCGAGGCACCCGCTGTTGCGACGGCGGGCGATCCACAATTGGCGCCGGCAGCACGTCGGCTGATCAAAGAACTGGGACTGGACGCGGGCCGGATTCCCGGCACCGGGAAAGACGGGCGGATCAACAAAGCGGACGTCATGTCCTGGCTGGACCAACGGGAGCACGAGCAACCTCCGAAGGATCCCGACGCCGAGGCAGCGCCCGGGCTTCTAGCGGATCCCCTGCTCCCCAGCCTCACCGGCGAAGCTGGACGCCCGGAACAGCGCGTGCCCATGACCCGGCTGCGCGCCCGTGTCGCCGAGCGGCTGATCGAGGCGCAGCAGAACTCCGCGATGCTCACCACCTTCAACGAGGTGGACATGAGCGCGGTGATGGAGCTCCGCACGCAGTACAAAGACCGTTTCGAGAAAAACCATGGCGTGCGTCTGGGCTTCATGTCGTTCTTCGTCAAGGCGGCGGTGGAGGGCCTGCAGCGCTATCCGGTCGTGAACGCCTCGGTGGACGAGAATGACATCGTCTATCACGGCTATTACGATATCGGCATTGCCGTCAGCTCGCCCCGCGGGCTGGTGGTGCCGATCCTGCGTAATTGCGACCAGGTCAGTATGGCCGATATTGAGGGCGGCATCGGCGCCTTCGGCGGCAAGGCCAACGAAGGAACGCTAAGTTTCGAGGAACTCACGGGCGGCACCTTCACCATCACCAACGGCGGCATCTTCGGCTCGCTGCTATCGACGCCGATCTTGAACCCGCCACAAAGCGCCATTCTCGGCATGCACAAGATTCAGCAACGCCCGATCGCCGTCGACGGCCAAGTCGTGATCCGACCGATGATGTACTTGGCGCTCTCCTACGACCACCGCATCATCGACGGCCGAGAGGCCGTGCAGTTCCTCGTCACCGTCAAGGAGACACTGGAAGATCCAGCGCGCCTGTTGCTGCGTGTCTAAGGAGCGTTGAGAACTTCAACGCTTGCCGCGCAGGAACTGGCCGACCGTCGAATTTTCCAGATACGGGCGGTTTGCGTCTGATCTCGACTAGGACGAGGCACTCGGGGAGTCCAGTCAGCGGCATGACCGCGAAGCTCCTTGCCACTATTGTGGATCTCGGTCTGCGGACAGGTTTCGAGCAAGATCTTCGGTCCGAGTTACTCCCTTTTGCGTCGCCTGAACGCTGTAAGTTGCCACTGTTCGGTCTGTCGGTTGAGTTAATAGAATGTACGCAACATACCGGCGGCGTGAGCCCTCAGCCGTGACCACCTATGTCCTCAGAGTTCTGCTGGCCCTGCTGCTCAGCGTGCCGCTATTGGGGGCGCACTACTATGCCCAGCCGCGCAGCCTGACCTGGCTGATGCTGGCGCTGCTCGGACTGGGATTGTCGCTGGCATTTATCTACGTGCTGGTCAGTTCGCCGCGCCGCGATGTCTGGTCTATGGGGCTTGGGGTACTGGCGCTGCAGGTCCTGGCAATGTTGCAGCTGACGCGCTTCGTGTCCTTCTATTTCCAGGGTGAGAGCTTCAATCAGCGTTTCTTTTTCCACTTTAACTTCAACACTTTGACCGAGGCCGGGGCGGCCTACCTGCCCCTCATCGGTATCAGCTTGCTTTACCTGATGGTTGTCGCGCTGCTGTCCTGGTTCAGCTGCGATGCAATTCCGAGAGAGAGACATCCGGGTCAAGGTCGCGCCGCGCTGCTGAGTCTGGCGCTGCTCATTTTGCTACCAATGACGGAGCCAGATCTGAGGCGTCTGGCAGACACGGGCCGGAACCTGGCGCTGCGGCACAGCAGTGAGTTGACCGTGGATACCTTGGCCTGGCGAGAACTGGGGCTCAACTCTGCCGCACTTGAAAGGCATTTGGCGGATACCAAACCGGGTAAGAATCTGGTGTTGATTTACCTGGAGAGTCTGGAAAGCCTGTATTTGGATGATGCTGTCTTCCCCGGACTGACACCGAATCTGAACCGTCTCCGGGAGCAGGGATTAAGCTTCACTGGCCTGAAACAGGTCGCCGGCACCAACTGGACAGTGGGTGGGATTGTCGCCTCACAGTGTGGAACGCCGATGATCTACCGTTTCGGGCCCGGGTCGGCCGATGCACTGCAAAGCGGTTTTCTTGGGCGGGCTACCTGCTTGGGGGACGTCATGGAAGCCGCGGGCTACCAGCAGGTTTTCCTCGGCGGTGCCTCGACCCGCTTCGCCGGCAAGGGCCAATTCCTGCGAGCCCATGGCTACGACGAGGCTAACGGCAGCGAGGAATTGCTGCCCCAACTGGAGGACCCGACCTACCGAAACGGATGGGGCCTGTATGACGATTCATTATTCGCTATCGCCGAACAACGCTATTTCGAATTGGCCGAAAGCCGCCAGCCGTTTAATCTCACATTGCTGACCATCGATACGCATCCCCCTACCGGAGAACCCTCTGACTCTTGTCCTGCGTATGAGGCTATAGACAATGCGATGCTGGATGCAGTGCACTGCACTGATTACCTGGTGGGCCGTTTCATCGACCGGCTCCGGCAACATCCCGCTTGGAAGGATACGGTGGTGGCATTGCTCAGCGACCATCTTGCCATGCGCAACATCGCCCATCGCTACTATCCCAAGGACTACTCGAGAAGGCTGTTTTTCACCGTGCTCAATGGCGGGCAAACTGGGCAAGTGCCAGTGCAAGGCAGCCATTTGGACCTCGCGCCCACACTGTTGCAGGTGCTCGGTGTCGAACACCGCCAGCCCTTTCTGGCCGGGCGCAATCTCTTGGAGTCGGAACTGCCGCCGGTTATCGAGGCGCGCCCAGTCGGCCGCGAGGCGGCGTTTCGGTTCATCAACAGCCAGTTGTTGACGAGCTCCGGACGCGGTCTTTGCGAAGCGCCACGATTACTGCAGGTGACGAATGGACGGCTGCGCCTCGCCGGTAAGGAGGCGCCGCTGAGTTTTGCCGGTTACCCGATCAGCATCGAACAGTTGGGCAAGGACTATACCTTCTTGGCGTTGCTCGACAAGCAGGGGAGCATATACTCCACGATGGTAGTCAATAGCATTAATTTCGGGCATGTCCTGTACCAGTTTCGGGACTGGCCATTTGTCGCTTTGCTCGCGGCGGCTGACATCCCGGAATACCTCGACGTCGACATCTCAGGGGACGGTATAGTAGCTTTGCTGGGCAGTCTGCAAGGGGAAATCCGGTTGATCTCCGAGGTTGCGTCAATGTCCGCGCTTGATGTTGCCCTCGACGATTGTCAAGAGCAGTTTGATTCGGTGCAAGACAGTGTCGGGGAAAGGCAGATATCCCTGCATGAGTTGTGTGCGGATTCCGGGACGAGTACCGCGCACTTCGACCCGGACACCAAGTCGATCGAATTGCGCAGGGTGGCGTTACTGGATTCTTGGTTTCAGGGGCGTGTGGAGCAGAGCGCTCCCGGCGCGTTTCAGCTAACCGAGTATCATCGACTGGGGCGCATCAACAGTAGTGCGTTCGAGCCGCATGGTGTCTGCCATGCCTATTTTGGTAGTGGCGAACTGATCATTCCATCAATGCCGACGGAGGAAGTCAGCCAGGCCATGCGTTTGCGTAGAGTCTCCACCACAGAGTGGCGATTCGAGGTTCTGGAATCCTCGACTTTCTGACCAGGTTTCTCGAATCCGCAGATTCTTGCAGCGATTCCGTGTACGCAGCCGCAGAACATCGCACTGTTAGTGGTCGGCGAACGGCCCATTGGTGGTCACCGCATACCGTTGGCGCTCTCATTGATCCACAAACCACCGCCCAATGCGGACAGTACAATGTCACCGGTGATTCGGTCATTCGGTGGTACAAAGTAAGCAGAGGGTAGTCCGGGATTTCTCACAGGCGCCACCGGCAGGCCACCGCCAACGCAACGACGCCATGGTGGCCGCTTATCGCAGCGGGGGGTACAACGCTGCGGGACATCCCGCGGGAGTCAGGAACCGCGCCTCTGCAGGGCGCCGGTGGCGATTGCCCTATCTGAGGATCTCGTGAATCTCTCGCGGTAGGAACGCTCGTTACCAGGCACCCCCCGCACAGACCCGGACGTGCGGTTTTCTCGCATCTTATGTGCTACGGCACATAAGATGCGTAATGTGGCGCCGCCGGTTATGTGGCGCCGAATCGTTAAGCCGCGGTAGCCGTTAGACCCGTAGCGGCCTGGGGGCCACATAACCTGATCGGAATTCGGTCAGATCTCTTTTGCACAGGAGATCTGACGATGTTCGAGAAGCTATTCAAACGACCGTCCGTAATCGCCCGCCAGCTCGCCGCTCCCGTGGCATCCGAACGTGCATCGTTCCTAGCTCAACGCGCGGAGCAGGGCGCAGCGCGGGATACCTTGGTGCACCTGGCACGGCAGCTTTTGGTCGTCGTTCGGGAACTGGACTTGACCTCCGGCGACTCGATCACGCTCGCGGCGATCGAAACAGCCGCTGAGCGCTGGGCCAGACAGCAGCGGCGGCGCCGTCGCGCACGCACGCTTCGGTGGTCGCGGGTCTTCTTCGTGCAGACTGCCACCGCCTGGGCCGAACTCGGAGAGGGGATACCGAACCTGACGCTGTTCGCGCGCTGCGCCTTCGGCATGCTGGGGCGTATAGATTGGCACCATGACAGCCTGATCTATCTCGACCCGCCCTCCCACCACGACACACGCCGAGACCTGACGCTCTACCGGCACGAGCTTAAGCACGAAGACCACGAGCGTCTACTTAAGCTGCTCCTGCCGCTCGATGCGATGGTGCAGGTCAGCGGGCGCCGCTGCCCGCTCTATGACGACATGCTCGCCGACTGGCGCCGCATCGACTTCGACGTCATGACCCGCCGCGGCCTCGCGGCGGAATCCTTGTGGATGAACTACCCCGAGCCAAGCATCCTCCACACCATCGACTAAGCAGGCCACGACTACCGCGAGCGCGAGCGCATCAAGCGACTCAAAGCCCGCTGGGCCGCGCGCTTTGCCGACATGTCGCCACTCCAGCAGCAAGCCGTTGCCGAGGCGGTGATCGACACCGGTACCGTACCGCTGTCGCTGGCGATACCCGATCGCTCCCGATACCCCAACGCCAGATCCGGCGGCACTCGAGCCCCGGACAGCCTGGGTTCATCGCCCGATCCAGCGGTAGCACCAGGCCGGAGTACTTCATCGCCAATTTCAACGATAACGGCCGACATCGCCATCGAGGCCGACCCTGGAGTTGCCTAACATGCCTTGTCGAGACAGCGGAAATAAGTGTTCTGCCTGCGGCGACACGTTGTGTGAGCACGCTGCGCAGACTGATGAGGACGAATGCCAATGGTATCGCGGGCCGGATGGAGGGGAATGCTCGTACTGTGATGGATGGATACCCGCAGGCGCACATGTATGCCCTGATTGCGGAAACTCGGCGGCGTGACAACGCAATAGCCGGACCATCCGCAATGCTTTCTTGCCCACGCAATGGCACCCGCGTACGCATCCGCTACAACGCCCGAATGCGCGACTTGATGTCACTGCATGACCAAATCGGCGTTGTCGTCACGCGCAGCACAGGGAAGCCCCGGAACCACCTAATTCGCGTTGATGGGAGCGACTACGTTGTGCCCTGCGGGAACCTTTTTAAGGAGCCTTTGGCATGAGCCAAACGAACAAGAGATTCCAGTGCCAAGAGTGTGGGGAACCGCTATCAAACGTTATCGACTCACGAAGCAGGAACGGGCAGTTCCGCTTAGGCACCTATAGCTGCCACAACGTACACCGTCAGCGAACGCTAGAAATTCCGTTCGCCGCCCCATCGCCGGATTGCGTTGGAGACGATAACGGCACCGAGCATGTGCTCAAGCAGGTTTTGCGGCAGGCGTCCAACAGGATGCTGACGGATGAATTGAACGCGCGCTTGCGCAGTGATGCGCCAGCATGAAGCAAAACATCCTCACCCACGTCGCCCCAGACTGGCGGAACGGAATCGACCGCTTCGAATACAAGCTGTTCGACCTCAGAAGACCGCATTGCGATCAGGCGCGACAGTATCGGGACTCGCACGGGATGGTTCGGTAGCAGTGTCGGCATGATCTGAGCGCCGTGTCCGATGGATAGATCAAACTACATCCCAGGCGCCCACGACACGATAACCGGTTCCTACTGGTATCCAAGGCGGAAGAATGACGGGGCCATCGGCAAGCGTCTCGCCCTTTCCCCTGGCCGCTGGTACACAAGAACGTTCACGTGTGAGTTGTGCGGGAGAATCGGCAGCCCACGGTTCGTGCAGGAGCGAACGGATTGCTGCTGACTGCTGTTCAGCTCGTAACTGCCAGTCCTGTGCTGCGGTTGCTGGAACAAGGTGAGACCGATCGTCGCAGCGTGGCGTGAGATCCAGGAGCTTCGCTCAATGGCAAAAACACTTCGGAGATTACGCTGTGCCTAAAAACCGCACCACCGCCGATCTGCGTGACATGTTGTTTGACGCAATGGAACCGGTTCGCGACGGCAGCATGGCGTCGCGAGACGCGAAAGCAATAGCTGATCTCGCGGATAAGATTCTGGACTCCGCCGAGATGGAATTGAAGTATTCGCAAGTCGTGTCTCGACTCGACAAAGAGGATCAAGGCGTGTCGCCCGGTCCGCTGCTGCTGACCTAAAGGATCGGAATGAGTTCCTTCAGCTGCCCACACTGCGGCACCCTGTGCTCAGACTCGCCGCGCGGCTACGTGTCGGGCTGCGAGCACTATCCGCCGGATATTTGCGGCGTGTGCCACAGATATCCCAACAAGGCGCCGTGCGCTCATCCAGGACAGCACAAGCCCGGATGCTTGCGTGATGAGCAGGCTTCACCCATGAGCCGCTTCCTTCAGCACCTCCGCAGCCCACTTATTCAGGCTCGTCCCTGCGCGTTTGGCGGCAGCCTGCGCCGCACAATGCACCTCGGGCGGCACGCGCAGCATCAGCTTGCCGCTCGCGGGCTTGTTCGGCGCTTTCCCAATCTTGTCGCAGACTTCCAGGTAGTCGTCAACGGACTCGTGAAATGCAACAAGCAGGTCCGGCACGTTGTCCGCATGAAAGCCAACGACATCGGAAATGTCGAGCACACGCCCGACCAGGATGCTGTCTCGCTCATCGAATTCGACGTTTGCGGTGTAGCCGCGGTAAGTCATTGTGTTCATGGTGTTACTCCAATGGTGCGCAGGAACGTCCGCGCATCCTCGACTTGGTATGCCTTAGCTTCTTTCGCCGGGTGCGGGCGATGAAAAGCACCGATGATGCCATGCGCTGTGAAGCGCACACGGGAGCCACGCCCTTCGATGGTCTCGCACCCAACCGCGATGAACAGTGCTTCGACGCGCGCCCATTCAATATTCGCCCGTGTCGGCTTGGCGAAGATCGCTTCGAGGGTTTTTCGATGCTTACTGTTCACGGGTTAAATGATAGCGAAATTGTCAAAACATGCAATCACTTTTGCGGGCTGCCCGGTGGATGCGCGCCTTCCTAACCCCCGCTGAACTCAAAACCCTCGCCGGCAAGCCATGAAATACGTGTCCCTCGACACCTGGGCCAAGTCCCACATCGACAACCCGCCATCCATGGCCACGCTACGAGCCTGGGCGGCGTCAGGCCGGATATCAGGCGCAGCCGAATGCGGCGCGGGTGGTAGCTGGCGCGTGCCCGAGGATGCGCGGCTGCTAGCAACGGTGCAACCTGCAAGAACGGTTGACCCAGTGGTGAGTGATATCCTCAGCGCAGCGTAACGATAGAACAACACGACTGTAATGGCCCCTCGCCCCCGCCGCCCCGGAAACCGCGACCTCGTTGAGCATGTCTATCCGCCGCTCAAGGGGCGTCGGAGCTATCGCTACTACGATCGACGTACCGGCAAAATCGTCTCGCTGCAAACCGAGAGCAAGGCCCTCGCCAACGAGCGCGGAAGGAAGCTCAACGCCGCCATCGCCGAACAGATGGCAGACCTAAACATGCGCCAACTCGCCGCCGGCACAGCGCCGCAGGCTTCGCTGACCGTTGAGCAGCAAGAAAGCCATTTCAGGCCATACCCCACCATCACACAATCAGTGAAGGCGATGCACCTAAGCCGCTGATGTGTTGTGAATTACCCTATCTCGTCATATCATAGCTTCACGCCTAGATAACACGACGTAACGGCCTTGGCTGTTACCTATAGTGTTACCTATTCTCGTGTTACCTAGAAACGAACAGGCCCCGACCCGGTTGCAGCCGAATCGAGGCCCTGACCACAACCCAACCTAGCAAGAGGTTCGGCAATGGCTACCACCAAGTCTACCAGTCCGGCACGCAAAGGCCCCGCGCCCAAGCGCATCACCGCATCACTGATCCAGAACGCCACCCTGCCCGCCGGCAAGGTCCAGCACGACATATTCGACACCGTGTTGCCTGGCTTCGGGCTGCGCGTCGGCAAGCATCGCAGGAGCTACTTCTGCATGGTGCGTGCACTTAAGGCCGGCGCCTGGAAGCAAGCGCGCGTCACCCTTGGCACGTCGGCCGAACTGACGCTCACCCAGGCCCGCGAGCAGGCCCGCAAGGCGATGGAACTAGCCCAGCAAGGCAAAGACCCGACCGAGGCCCGCAGCGAGCGCAAGACCGCTATGGAGGCCAGCAGCCGCGACACCTACGCCAGTGTCCGCGCCGATTTCCTCAAGCGCTACATCGGCC
>JBATTL010000090.1:0-12192 GCA_049670525.1 Thiohalocapsa sp.
CCTCGCACTGGGCTTCGGTGCCATAGCGCTCAAACAGCTCAAATAACGACATCCCAGGCTGAAACTGGATTCGATTCATGGCCATAACATCCTCCACCTCAGTAAAACCCAGGATCAGCATGCGCCCGTCGGTGACTCAGGATGTGAGCCTGGCGGAAGATTCTTGCTAATCAGGTGCGGCCTTGCCAGGCTGCACCGTCCCTGATTCAACTATCGACGATGAATTGCGTCTCTTGTGATAGAGTAATTCACTCGATCAGAATTCCCGGAGCCGGAGATGAGAAGCACCATTACCGCGCGCGGCCAGACCGTCATCCCCGCTGAGGTGCGTCGCCGTTTTTCCCTGGGGCCGGCCGATCGCCTCGAATGGATCGTCGAACCACAGGGCATCCGCGTCGTGCCTGTGCGAGCGGATCCCGTGGAGGCATTTCGAGGTCAGGGCAAGGGTCGAGCGACCCAGCGATTGCTCGACGACCGGCGTCTCGATGCGCGTAAGGAGTGAAGCGCTGGCTTCTTGATACGTCTGCGCTTCTGACTTTGCGCGATGACGAGCCGGGTGCCGAGCGCGTCGCCGAGTTGCTACACTTGGCGCAGCAAGGCAGGGCCGAATGCCTGGCCTGTTTTATGACCGGGATGGAACTGCTCTACCGCATCTGGCGGGATGAGGGGGAAGCTGCGGGGCTTCTGGCCCACGAACAGTGTCTGGCCTTGCCCATCCAATGGGTCCATGAATCGCCCTAGTTACTGCTGCGGGCGGCTGAACTGAAGGCGTCGTATCCGCTCTCGTTGGCCGACGCCTGGATTGCGGCCAGTGCGTTAGAGGCCAATGCGATTCTGGTACATAAGGATCCGGAATTCGACGCGGTTCCGGTGGCGCAGGAACCACTTCCGTACAAGCGGGCCAGGTGAGACATGACCACGGTCGTAGTGACGACAGCTCGCGGGCGAGCCCTCGGCTGCCGGCTGGGATGCCGCGGCCCCAACATCTGACATCCGTGCCACCTGTTGGCGCCGATCGCGGGCTGAGCCAGGTCCTGTCCGCGCCGCCTTCGCGTCCTGTTGCCCGGCGCGCAAGGGTCCGGTCAGCGTCCGGCGATCGGAGTTTGACGAGCGAGAAGATCTCGACCCGTTTGTGCTCCGGGCTGGCCCCGATCTCCGTCGGTGTCTGGGCTATCCCTGGGGGGCGGTCTTGCTGGCGAGGAAGATCGATGAAGCTGCGTGGAGCCGACCTTCCGCCTCCAGACTTTGCCTGGCCTACGCTGGGCCCGCGGTGCTGAACCCTCGGCGACCGCGGCGGTTCCGTTACACTTTACGTTGATGTCCGGCGTCCGTCACCGAGTACAACCATGTCCCGCCGCCGCCTGCCCATCGGCATCCAGGCCTTCCGCGAGATCCGCGAGGGGGACTACTACTACGACGTCGACAAGACCGGCTTTGCGCTGCGCCTCAACGACGAGGGCAAGTATTACTTTCTCTCGCGCCCCCCGGCGCTTCGGCAAGTCGCTGTTCCTCGGCACCCTCGCTGAGCTCTTCGCCGGCAACGAGCCGCTGTTCCGCGGGCTCGACGCGCATGGGCGTTGGGACTGGGGACGACGCTTCCCGCTGGTGCGGTTGAGCTTTGCCGAAGGGGTGCTGCGCTCGCGTGCTGAGCTCGACCAGCGGATCGGCGAGCTGCTAGCGGACAACGAGGCCAGGCTTGGCGTGGCCAGCTCACACCGCAGCCTGCCCGGGCGCTTCCAGGGGCTGAGCGCCGCCGCCCACGCCGCCCACGGCGAGCGGGTGGTTGTCCTGGTAGACGAGTACGACAAGCCGATCCTCGACAACCTCACGGACCCTGACACGGCGCGCGAGCTGCGCGACGGCCTTCGGAACCTGTACTCGGTGATCAAGGGCGCCGATGCCCACATCCGCTTCGCCTTCCTCACCGGGGTGAGCAAGTTCAGCAAGGTCAGCCTGTTCTCTGGGCTGAACAATCTCAACGACATCACGGTCGATCCCGGTTATTCGGCGCTGTGCGGTTACACCGAGGCCGATCTTGATAAGACCTTCGCCCCCGAGCTCGGGGCTTCGACCGCAAACAGATCCGCACCTGGTACAACGGCTACAACTGGACGGGTGAGGCGGTCTACAACCCCTTCGATGTCCTGCTGCTGTTTCAGAGACGGCAATTTCGCGCCTGGTGGTTCGAGACGGCAATGCCTACCTTCCTGGTCGATGTGCTCACCGATCGGCAGGTCTGGCTGCCCCTGCTCGGGCAATTGCGTGCCGATGCCGAGCTGCTGTCGGCGTTCGATGTTGGGCGCATCAGCACCGAGGCGCTGCTATGGCAGACCGGCTACCTCACCATTGCCGAGGAGGAGCAGCATTTCGGAGAGTACCGCTACCGCTTGCGCTTCCCCAATCGGGAGGTCTACCAGAGCTTGAGCAACAGCCTGCTCAAGGCCTGGACACCCAATGGTCAGGAGACGCTCGGTCACAAGACGCGACTTGGCGAGGTGCTGCTGGCCAACGACTTCGCCGGCCTGGAGCAGCTCTTCACCGCCTTCTTCGCCAGCATCCCCACGGACTGGTATCGCAATAACCCCATCGCCGCGTACGAGGGCTACTACGCGAGCGTCTTCTACGCCTATTTCGCGAGCCTGGGGTTGGACCTCACGCCGGAGGAGAGCAGCAACGCCGGGCGGCTGGACCTGGCGTTGCGCTTCAATGGGCAGGTATATTTGTTCGAGTTCAAGGTGGTGGAGCTCGCCCCCGAGGGCCGGGCGCTGGAGCAGATCAAGGCGCGCGGCTACGCCGAGCGCTATCGCGCCAGCGGGGAGCCCATCCACCTGATCGGGGTGGAGTTCAGCCGCGAGCGGCGCAGTGTTGTGGGGTTTGAGGTGGAGACCCTAACTTGACGCTGGGCCGCCCTCGGGTCGCGGGGCTCAGTGTGAGAAACGACGTTTTCGCGTAGCCTTCATACCAACCTACGAGAATGGTAGAGAACTCAAAGCCGTTCCCACTCGTCTCGGGAGATAGCTGCCTGGCGGAGGATACGTGCCAGCAGGTGTCGTCCGATGTCGCCCTCATGCGGATTTGGCACAAAGATTTTTCTGTTACCTCGCAGGAGGTACTCATGGCGGCCACCGGCATAAGGACCACAGTAACCAGCCTGTTTCAGCGCCCGAATCAGGTCACGGCGTTTGATAGGGCCAAATGGGGGCATTAGGCCGCATCGCGTTGCACAACGAGCTCGCAGCCATCAACTGTGGGAAAGGGATGACCCATCGCCAGTCCGAGCATGACCCAACCCTCCAGCACGCTTTGCAGTTCCTCGCGACAGGCCTCCAGAGTACTGGCCGTGGCATAGACCCCTTCCAGCGCTGGGATTTCTCCATAGTAACCCTCGCCCTCGGGCAGGAACTCGTAGTGAGCATGCCGCATCGCGGCGGTGATGTAGGGCGTCAGCATCGGGGCTCACCAATTGGTAGGGAAGTTGGTCTAGCCGCGCGCGAAGCGCGCTAAGTCCAACAATGCCTAGCCCATGAGTGTAGCAGATTGGCTGAGGTGGCTGAGGAACCAGGCGTAGGTTTGCGCCAGACCGGCTTTGAGATCCGTGCGCGCCCCCCAGCCGAGCCGCTCGAGCGGTGACACGTCGAGCAGCTTGCGCGGCGTGCCGTCGGGCTTGGTGGGATCGAAGCGGATCTCGCCCTGGAAGCCGGTCACGTCCCGGCACAGGCCCGCCAGCTCCCGGATGCTGATATCCGTGCCCGTGCCGACGTTGAGGTGCGAGCATCGGCGCGGTCTCGCCCGAGTAGAGCGCGGGCTCCAGATCCATCACGAACACGCAGGCATCGACGAGATCGTCCACGTGCAGGAACTCCCGGCGTGGCGCGCCGCTCCCCCAGACCTCGACGAACGGCCGCTGTTGCGTCGTCGCCTCGTGAAACTTGCGCAGCAGTGCGGGGATGACGTGGCTTGCCTCGAGGTCGAAGTTGTCGCCAGGTCCGTACAGATTGGTCGGCATCAGGCTGCGGAAGTCGGTGCCATGCTGGCGGTTGTAGGACTCGCAGAGCTTGATGCCGGCGATCTTGGCGATGGCGTAGGGTTCGTTGGTGGGCTCGAGCGGGCCGGTGAGCAGGGCCTCCTCGCGCATCGGCTGCTCGGCCAGCCGCGGGCAGATACAGGAGCTGCCGGGGCACCAGGCTTGGGCTGATTGACTAACGTGTCTGATGACAACAAGGCCGGCACGCCGCGCTGACCAGAGCTCAATCGAGGGGGCGGTCAGCGGACCTGTTGCGCGAAGCCCCGGCTGTGGTTGTGTGCGGTCGGTTACCGGCCGATGCTAGCCCAGCACCCCCTCGGCCTCCATGCGGTCAGGAGCCGCTCGGAGCGTTGCAGTGGGGGGCTCCACGAGGGTTACCGGAAGCGCTGGTTTCAGACGGAGGAGATGGATGACATTCGCGACATTCGCCTATGGACCTGCCTTTCGGCGAACGAGGGTTTCCTGCGACGGACGCTAACTATGTGGTCCTATATGGTTGCGGTGACGCTGGCGACGGCGCGGCTCCCCAAGCCTGACATCGTGATCTCGACCTCGCCGCAGTTTTTCAATGGCCTCGCCGGTTGGTTCGTCAGCCGTCTCAAGCGTGTGCCATGGTCAGTGGAGATCCGTGATCTCTGGCCGGAATCCATCGTTACCGTCGGGGCGATCAAGAATCCGCTGATCATCCGGGCATTGGAACGCCTGGAGCTGTTCGCCTATCGCAGGGCGGAGGTAATCGTCCCGGTGACGCGCGGCGACGTCGTGTTGGCCAAGGTGAATCCTGGGATGCAGGCGCTTCTTAAGCCCGCACGATGTGTTCGGCCGGTTCGCGGTAGCGACCGCGCGTGTCGACGATCAATGGTGCGTGGGCTTGGATCAGCGCATAGTCGAAGCGGTCGTGGTCAGTTGCCAATAGCACACAGTCGACGGCGCCCAGGGTCTCTGGCGTCAGCGGGACGGACTCCAGCGCGAAGTCGTGCTTGCGCATCGGCAAGAAGCGGGGTACGTGCGGGTCGGAGTAACTGACCTCGGCGCCCTTGACCTGCAGAAGCTCCATCAGCACCATCGATGGCGACTCGCGGCGGTCATCGACATTCTTCTTGTAGGCAAGGCCCAAGACTAGTATGCGGGCGCCCTTCACCGCCTTGCCGCGCTCATTCAGCGCATCCGCCACCTTGCTCACCACCCACTGCGGCATGCTGGCATTGACCTCGCCCGCCAGCTCGATGAAGCGGGTATGCAGCCCGTACTCGCGCGCCTTCCAGGTCAGATAGAAGGGGTCGATGGGGATGCAGTGCCCGCCCAGACCTGGGCCAGGGTAGTAGGGTGTGAAGCCGAAGGGCTTGGTTGCGGCGGCAAGGATCACCTCATGGATGTCGATACCCATGCGGTCGCAGACCACCTTGAGCTCGTTCACCAGGCCGATATTCACCGCACGGTGGATGTTCTCCAGTAGCTTGGTCATTTCCGCGGCGCGGGTCGAGGACACGGGCACCAGCTCGTCGATCACCTGGCCGTAGAGCGCCAGCCCCGCCTCACGGCAGGCCGGTGTCACCCCGCCGACCACCTTCGGGATACTGCGGGTGTTGAACTTGGGGTTGCCCGGGTCCTCGCGCTCCGGCGAGAACACCACAAACACATCCTCGCCGACGCGGAGATCGACCGACTCGATCCGCGGGCGCAGCTCCTCATCGGTGGTGCCCGGCCAGGTCGTACTTTCCAATGACACGATCTGACCTGGGCGGAGATGTGGCACGATCGCGTCGATGGTGGCGATCACGTAGCTGAGATCTGGCTCACGGTGCAGGTTCAACGGCGTCGGCACGCAGAGGATCAGCGCGTCACACGCCTCGGCGCGGCTGAAATCTGTGGTCGCGTGGAACCCCTGGCGCAGGGCCTGGGCAACGGCCTCGGCAGTGATGTGCTCGATGTAGCTGCGACCGGCGTTCAGGGCCTGGACCTTGACCGCGTCGACGTCGAATCCCAACACGCGGTAGCCGGCATCGGCAAAACGGAGCATCAGCGGTAGGCCGACATAGCCGAGACCGAGGATGCCGATGGTCGCCTCGCGGCGGTTTAAGCGGTTGAGTAGCTCCATGAGCGTCATCCCTCGTTGATCCAGAGGTTGATAGTAGTCAAGTCATTGAAGCCGGCCCGGCTTCGATCATCAGCTGAATCAATGACCTACCAATATCGCGCGCTTCCATCGCAAACGCCGACAGGCGTGTCGAGCTCCCGCGCGATCGTCGCCGAATGCTGTCTGAGATTGTAAGGCTCTCGCCTTTCCGATTAGAGCGGCGCTGACTACGCCGCTGAGTGTAACGGGTGTGGGTGCGGATTGGGTAATCCTGGGCTGTGAGCTTGGTCCCAAGTCCGGCGGCGCGGCTGATAAAGCGGACAGGAGCGAGTTTCGAGGGGCGAGGTTCGATGAGGCGAAGACAGATCAGCAGGTTCTTCGCGCGACAAACCGGAAATAGGTGTGCGATGGGTGTAAGAGGCGCGTTGAGGCATTCGCAGGCTCACGGCCACCGGCAGGGCTGCTTGGCTGACTCGGACCACGCCCGCGGCTTCCCCAGGGTAGCAATAGGCGCTTGGCTCCGGCGGAATTGCGGCGGCCTTTTGCGTCGCCGTATCAAGCGCCACCAGCAAAGGGAATTGTCGAAGAAGCGAAAGCTGGGATCTGCATTGAGCTCAGAGTGCCACACCGGGTGGCGCACGCGGCCGCCGAGGCAATGTTCCTGGATCGCCCACCTCAAGGGGACTGAACCCTCGCTCTCGCTGCGCCTTTACGGCGGGTGCTCCGCGCGGCCTTGATTGTTCCTGCGGCCAGCAGCTGCCCGCCGTGGGAGCGGCGTCCTCGCCGCGACGGGCCTTGGTCGCACCGACGACGGCGCTCCCATTAAGGTAGACGGCTGCCAACAAATTGGGCCGCCCAATGGACGGACCGCCACAGGTTGCTGCGCTCATGCATCTAGTCTGAGGTGACGTGCCGCAGTGTTGAGGCCGTGATGGGTTTTCCCTAACATAGCCGTTCTAGCCAATCCAGCCAGTTCGGAGTGCGACAACATGATCGTGGTGACGTCTGTCGAAGCCCAAAGTCGCTTTTGGGAATTGATCGATCGGGCACAGCGTGAGCCGGTCGAGATCACGCGACGTGGGCGGCCGGTGGTCTATGTCATGTCGGAGCACGACGTCAGAGAGCTCGGTGACGTCCGAAGGCGTCGGGAAGAGGCGGTGCAGTGGTACGCGAGCTATCGGCGCGCCACCTCCGCTTCTCCAGACGCAGCGGCACTGACGGACGAGGATATTGATCGACTCGTCCATGAGCTTCGCTAGGCGCATTGTCCTGGACACTGGAGTGCTGGTGAGCGCGGCAATTCGCCCAGATTCCGTCCCGGCGTTGGCCTTAGAGAAGGCATTTCTCAACTATGATGTATGCGTCAGCCTGGAAACCCTCGGCGAGCTGACGACGGTGCTGGGCCGATCTAAATTCGACCGCTATACGCCCCCACGTCAACGTGATGACTTCGTGGCAGGTTTTCGGGCGAGGGCAGTGCTTGTCGAAGTCATCACAATCGTCACGGACTGTGTCGATCCCAAGGACAACGTGTTTCTCGCATTGGCCGAAACAGCGGAAGCCGATTTGATCGTGTCCAGTGATCCGCACCTGACAAGCCTCCATCCCTGGCGCGGAATCCCCATCATCCCGCCCGCCGCGTTCCTCGTGGGGATCCGCTAGCCTGGCACCCCGGTAGCGGCGCGGAGTGAGTTGCGGTTCGTGCCGCACAGCTTCTCACGTCGCACTGCGTTGGGTACGTGCCCATTCAGTACCGCGATGGCGGAACGCATGATCACGCCCTGCCGGAAGGAATCGGAAGTCAATGAAACAAGTGTTGCAGCATCTTGGAAATGGCGCTACCAAGGCGGTTGACGTGCCCTCAACGGTGCGCCTTCCGCTGCGTTGATCTGCCCTCGCACGGGCTCGCTCGTCGAGCCGAATTTCAGCTCAATTGGCAAAGGAGGACTAGGGCTTCGCCCTCCTGCCGACCCTCGTTGTAGCCCTCTTTATGGCCTTACCTTGCGGCCCGCTTCGCGACCCAGGCGCTCAATGCTGGTGACGTAAGGCATCTTGGCTTGCTCCACAGAGGCAATCAATTCGTACATGAACGCTCGCTCCAACGCCTCGGGTAGATGCAGCAGCCAGTCGAGGATCCGAAAGAGCTGGAGCTCTTTGTCGAGGAATTCTGGCCCGTGCGTCCAATCGATCTCGGCTTAGATGCTGGGGTAGAGCAGCGCAAGGAACTCCGGGAAGTAGCGCTCCAGGGCCTCTTTTTTGGGGCGCTTCGTAGTCGTCGCGGGTCGGGCTGGGCATGGGTGCGGTCCTTGGCAGAAGGCCGTCAGGGTTTGCCCTGAGAGTCCACCCGGTCGCATCGATTACCGGTTGATGCGTGCGCGAGCGGTGCGGGTCGCTGAGCACAACAGCGGCTCTTGGTGGTAGGAGCCCGCTTGCGGGCGAGCCCTCGGCGGCCGGTTGGGATACCGCCGCGCCAACATCCGGTGTCCGTGCCACCGGTTGGAGCCGATCGCGCGCTGGGCCAGCTCCTATCCGTAGCCGTGGCGTCTTATGGTCCGGCGAGCGAGGGTGCGGTCGCTTAGCACCAAGGGCTCTGACGACAAAGACGATCGCTCTCTCTTCGTGCTCCGGGCTGGCACCGATCTCCGCCGGTTTCTGATCTACCCCTGGGGGGGTGTTGCTGGCGAGGGAGATCGATGCGGCTGCGTGGAGCCGACCGTCGGCCTCCAGACTTTGCCTCGCCTAGCCGGGCCCGCGGTGCTGAACCTTCGGCGACCGCGGCGGTTCCGCTACACTTTCCTGATCCTCCGACGTCCGTCACCGAGTCCAGCCATGTCCCGCCGCCGCCTGCCCATCGGCATCCAGACCTTTCGCGAGATCTGTGAGGGGAACTACTACTACGTCGACAAGACCGGCTTTGCGCTGCGTCTGAACGACGAGGGCAAGTACTACTTTCTCTCTCGCCCCCAGCGCTTCGGCAAGTCGCTGTTCCTCGACACCCTCGCCGAGCTCTTCGCCGGCAACGAGCCCTTGTTCCGCGGGCTCGAGGCTCATGGGCGATGGGACTGGGGGCGGCGCTTTCCGGTCGTGCGCTTCAGTTTTGGTGGCGGGGTGATCCAGAGCCGAGCGGAGCTTGACAGGCGCATCCTGGCGCTGCTGCGCAAAAACCAGGAGGCCCTTGGGGTGGTCTGCCGTGACCCCGAGGACATCGTCGGCTGCTTCAGCGAGCTGATTGAGGCCGCCGATGCCGCTCACGGGGAGCGAGTGGTCGTGCTGGTGGATGAGTACGACAAGCCCATCCTCGACAACCTCGGCAACCCGGACATCGCGCGCGAGATCCGCGACGGCTTACGGAACCTGTACTCGGTGATCAAGGACTCGGATGCCCACATCCGCTTCGCGTTCCTCACCGGGGTGAGCAACTTCAGCAAGGTCAGCCTGTTCTCGGGGCTGAACAATCTCAACGACATCACGGTGGATGCCAATTTTTCGGCGTTGTGCGGTTACACTGAGGCGGACCTCGACGAGGTCTCTACCCCGGAGCCGACGGGGCTCGATCGCGCGCAGATCCGCGCCTGGTACAACGGCTACAACTGGACCGGCGAGGCCGTCTACAACCCGTTCGATGTGCTGCTGCTGTTTCAGAAACGGCAGTTTCGCGCCTGGTGGTTCGAGACGGCGACGCCGACCTTCCTCGTCGATGTGCTGACGGAACGGCGCGTGTGGCTCCCGCAGCTTGGGCACCTGGAGACCGACGCAGCACTGCTGTCGACCTTCGATGTCGAGCGCATGACTGTCGAAGCCCTGCTGTGGCAGACCGGCTACCTCACCATCGACGCGGAGGAGTTGATCGGCGGCAGCTACTTCTACCGTCTGCGTTATCCAAATCGAGAGGTGTACCAGGGCCTCAATGCCGCGATACTCGAGGCCTGGACGCCGCGATCCGCCGCCGACGTCCGCCAGCGCAAGTCGCTCTATCGGCTGCTGCTGGCTAACGACTTTGCCGGCCTAGAGCAGCTCTTCACCGCCTTTTTCGCCAGCATCCCCACGGACTGGTACCGCAACAATCCGATTGCGAAGTACGAGGGCTACTACGCGAGCGTCTTCTACGCTTACTCCGCGAGCCTGGGGCTGGACCTCACGCCCGAGGAGAGCAGCAACGCTGGACGGCTGGACCTGGCGCTGCGCTTCAACGGGCAGGTGTATCTGTTCGAGTTCAAGGTGGTGGAGCTCGCCCCCGAGGGTCGGGCACTGGAGCAGATCAAGGCGCGCGGCTACGCCGAGCGTTACCGCGCCAGCGGGGAGCCGATCCACCTGATCGGGGTGGAGTTCAGCCGCGAGCGGCGCAGCGTAGTTGGGTTTGAGGCGGAGACTTGGTAACAGCAACCTCAACGGGTTTCCGCAACGCTCTCCCCTCACCCCAACCCCTCTCCCCGCTGGGGAAGGGGCTCTCGAGCAAGTTTTGCCAGCTGTTCTTGAACCGTGAGAGATCGGCGAGGCGCATTGGCACCCCGTTGCCCAGCAGTGTGCGTAAGGGTTGATGACGGGTTGGTTCTCCGGCCAATCCGTTCCTTCTTTGAACAGGCGGGCGTCTAGGCGGGAATGCCCGCGTTCAGCTACTCATTCCGGTCACGAACGGGGAAACCCTCGCGCCGGCACAAGACATCCCGCTCCGCCTCCTTGAGGTCTTCGCGCATCATCTCGGCGACCAGTTGCAAGAAGCTGATCTCCGGCTCCCAGCCGAGCTGTTGGCGGGCCTTGCTCGCATCGCCGAGCAGGGTCTCGACCTCCGTGGGGCGGAAGTAGCGCGGGTCGACGGCGACGATGCAGCGTTCTTCTCCGGCCTCACCTCCAGTTGCTCTTGGGACGGAAGGCGCAATCGCATAGCCCTTCTCGTCGACGCCGCTGCCTTCCCAGCGCATGGCGATGCCGATCTCGCGGGCGGCCTGTTGGACGAAGTCGCGCACGGAGTGCTGCTGGCCGGTGGCGATCACGTAGTCCTCCGGGTGGTCCTGCTGGAGCATGAGCCACTGCATGCGCACGTAGTCGCGGGCGTGGCCCCAGTCGCGCTTGGCGTCGAGGTTGCTAAGATACAGGCGCTCCTGCAGGCCGAGCTTGATGCGGGCGAGCGCGCGGGTGATCTTGCGGGTGACGAAAGTCTCGCCCTGGCATGTGCCTTTAGGAATCTCGTTTGCGCCGTGATAGTCAACGCGAACGACGTTGGCACAGCCTTCCTTGGCGTCGTATCGGATCGAGCCCTTTTGCTTAGGCGATTTCTGTCAAATCTCATACCAGCTGACTTGTCTTGACGCCCGCCTTCGTTGTCGCGCCGGCAGTCACATAGTCCTGCTATGCTCCTACCGGTGATCCTAGAAGGCGAACCTCATCAATCCGGCGTAGTCTGGTACGAGATTTTCCGGCAATCGCCTTAACTATACAAAAACCCGGTTTCTCCAAGAGCCGAACCAGTTCACTGAACTTCATTGTTTGTGTAGGAAGATCGTCACGGTGGTTTCAAGGCCCAACAGCTGCTTGGCCGCTTCGAAGGCGTAGGTCGCGTCGCTGATTGCCCGGCCGGCGAGTTGCGGAGAGTACTGCTCGGTGGCGAGCTCGCTCTTGGTCATAGCGTGACGTTCTCGCACGGCTTTAGGTCTGGCTTCAACAGCCTGTAATAGCCGCCGCCCTTGGGGATGCGCCGGGCGCCAAGCGCTTGAAGCCGCGCGCCGATTCGGTCCCGGTAGTCTTGGAGAGTGTCGGCGGAGTCGTACAGGATGAGTACCTCGTCGGTCATGTCGAGGAACAAGGGTCTACCGTATTCGAGCTCGCGCGGGGTCTTGAAGATTGGGGAGACGGTCGTGTGGACGCCATGTCGTGCGGCCTCGGCGAGCAGGCCAGCGAGCCGTTGTTCCATTGCCTTGAACTCCCGCACCCGCGGCATGCGCCCATCAGGCAGGTGCTCGACGACCAGGAGCAGATCGACGTCGGAATCCGGACGCATGGTGCCCCGCGCGACGGAGCCGAACACCGCGACGCTGAGCAGGCGATCTCCGTAGTCCGCGAGACTGGCGGGTACGAGGGCGTCGACGATTGATTG
>JBATTL010000091.1:0-1994 GCA_049670525.1 Thiohalocapsa sp.
TTGGACCTGTAACTATGTAGAGCCCCGATTGCGCCGATGCTCAGCAGCACCGGCATTGGCGCGACAACTCTACATAAATGCAACCTCTACATAACGGCCATTATGTAGCGCTCAACATAATGGCCGACTGCTGCCGTCCGGGCCGCCTTGACCGACCCAAGCCCATCTGGCCCGCAGGCACCCGTAACAGCGGTGGGCGAATCCGGTAGGGTCAGCGCGGATTATTCTAAGCAATTCCCGTGGAATACGGTGAGCGACAACCCACCCATGCGATAGCAAACCGCCAGCGGTCGGCGATGGCAGAACAACAGCGGCTCTAGCGCATATAGCCGTGCCGACGCAGGAATTCCTCGGTGATCGCGTTCACATCGTGATCGCCGGCATGCTCACCGAGGATGAGACGTTCTAGGTAGCGCGCGATCAGATCCACCTCCAGGTTCACCCCCGTGCCTGCCTTGTAGTCGCCGATGATGGTTTCGTCGAGGGTGTGCGGTACGACATTCAGATCGAACACCGAGCCCTTGATCTCGTTCACCGTCAGACTGGTACCGTCGACACAGATCGAGCCCTTGTGCGCGATGTAGCGCGCAAGCTCCCCTGGGGCGTGGATCTGAAGACGCCAAGAGCGCCCGTCTTCGCGAATCTCCAGCACCGTGCCGACCCCATCCACATGGCCACTCACCAAATGCCCCCCTAGGGGCGTGGACAACGTCAGCGCTGTCTCCAGATTCACGCGCGAGCCGGGGGCGAGTCCATCGAGCGTGGTCAGCGACAATGTCTCCCGGGAAACATCGGCCATGAAGCGCCCTTTGTCGATGACAACGGCGGTCAGGCAGATGCCATTGACGGCGATGCTGTCCCCAATGGACGCATCGCCAAGCTTCAGCTTGCCGGCGCACACCGCCACGCGCACGTCGCCCCCACGGGGCTCGAGCCGCTCGACTTCGCCGATGGCCTGAATAATTCCGGTAAACATCGCGACAATGATCTCCGGTGCGACTTCGATGTCAAAACAATAGGGTAAACCGCGGCAAATGGCGCGGTGATTGGCTCTGCGTAATCCTCTGGCACCACCTCGCACGGCCCTAGGACGCCGACGAAACGCGCGTTGATGAGCCATCCATGAACTGCCAAAGGGACCTCTCTCTGGGTGCCGTAGGCAGCCGCAAATGCTACGGCGCTTACCCGAGAAGCGGCGTTGGCGTCGCATTTTACGCCAGACTGGAGTCCAGAACGCATAGTATCGAGCCATGCCAAACGCCAAGACCCAGGAAGCGACGCATTGCGCAGAGTCGACTTCGCTGATCTTGGGTCGACCGAATTACGAGCCGGAAGCCGCAGAGTCCCAAGCACGAGAAGCATCGCTGTCGACCGTCGGGTCCGCAACCGCATCGCAAACGGGAGTAGCGAGTATGCACCTAAACCGCGAAATCATAGCCCTGGCAGCCATAGCACTCATTGGCTCCGGCATTCCGACCAGCGCGAACGCGCTGGGCGAATACATTGACGTGCGCATCGTCAATCCGGGCACCCGGGACAGCGACATGGAAGTGATCGACAACATTTGCGAGCGTGTCGTACTGTCCAAACCAATGGTCGCCGAGAGCATGCTTGCGGCTCAGATCTGCGCGCATGACATGGGCAAAGGCGATCTAACGATCCGCAACTCACAAACCGGCGCCGAGCAAAGGCATCGGGATGTCATGGAAAACGCGAGCGTGCCGGTGCCGTAGCTCGCCCCAATCAGCAGGATAATGCAGCCGAATCCTCGACCCGTTGTGGGCTGGCGGGCATGCGGGCTCGGGAGTCCGGGGCTTCAGCCCCGGCAGTATTCGGACCGCTCATCACGAGGACTTACGAGGCTTAACCCAAGTTTGACATCGCCGAGCACAATATCCTTACTAATCAATACGGTGACCTGTGGATAACTAGCGTTATGGCACTACATCGTTGTGTTCCGGCAAGTTTCCGCTTGGCAAATATCCAGTGGATCA
>JBATTL010000092.1:0-6269 GCA_049670525.1 Thiohalocapsa sp.
GTACTGCGCCGTCGCCTGAACAAGGACCTGGCCATCGAGGCACCCGATGACTCCGGGCAGCTGCGCTTGAGCTTCCCCGAGGTCCAGGACGGCAATGTGCGCCTGTACGAATACGCCGTGCTGGTCACCTCGCTCGACGCCGAGCTCCTCACCGTCGCCGCACTGTATCGCGACCGTGCCGACTGCGAGAACAACTTCGATGAACTCAAGCACCACTGGGGCTGGGGCGGATTCACCACCCGCGACCTCAAACGCTCGCGGTTCATGGCGCGCATGATCGCCCTGGTCTACAACTGGTGGAGTCTGTTCGCACGCCTGGCCGAGCCCGACAAGCACAGCGAGTCGATCACCACGCGCCCGCTGTTGCTGCACGCCCCGGCGCGGCAGATCAACCATGCCCGCCAGCGTCGGCTGGTCATCAGTCACCACCATGCCGATGCGCCCTGGGTCGAGCGCGCCTGCCGCAACCTCGCCGCCTTCCTCCACGGACTCCGATTAACTGCGGAGCAGTTGACCCCGACCCAACGTTGGCACCGGATCCTCTCGCGCGCCCTGCGTAAGTACCTGCACGGCCGCGAGCTGCAGCCGCCCGACCCGCTGCCAGCGCCAGCCTGAGCCAAGACGACCGCCCGACTACAGTGTGTGCACCCCATCGGCCTCGCGAACGCGACGGCTGAGGGGTTCAACTGCTCTATTTAGGATGAAGCCAGGCAGCACCGACACGGGGGGCTGCTGTAAGGCCCGCGCCCGCCTGCCGGAGTTGATGGTCTTGTCGCTGGCGCGCGAAGCGGCCGGAATCGTTGCCTCGGCGACGCCTTTTATGCCACCTACTTTCTGCTTTGGGAACTGATCCGCGGCGGCGTCGACGGTTTCTTCGAGCTGCATGGTGCGCACAAAAGACCGGGCCCGACGCCGGCCAATTCTCAAGCGATGCTTGCGGCGGGTTTTGACACCCAGTCGCATTCCGGATTCACTCCACCCATTTTCGCATGACGCCGCAGTAGACCACCGGGATCACCACCAGCGTCAGCACGGTGGAGACGAGCAGGCCGAACAGCAACGACACCGCCAGCCCGGCGAAAATCGGGGCGTCAACATAGATGACGATCAGCACTGGCGCGAGGTTTGCCAGGTGCACCCAAGGGTTGGCTGGCCCGGCAGCAAGCGTGAAAACGAATAGGTTCTGCCACCGTATCAGCACCCGGTAGGCATCGATCGACCGCGCATGCATCAACGCGAGCTCACTCATGGCGGCGATGCCGGCGCTGAAGGCCACCAGTATCGACAGCAGATGGACGTTCACACGCTTGTCCTTGTACCAGAGACTGAGCGCTCGGCTTCGTAACAGCGACGAGGCCGGATGCCGACGGCACCCCCTCAGGAGATCACCCGGGCTTCACCGCCTCGATGGTGGCCGAGACGACAAAGTCCTCCACGCCACGGCCCGGCGCCCAGTCGCGGATGACCGCCCGCGACTCATCCTTGGGCTGGATGCGGATGTCCTCGAAGCCCTCGGCGTGGAGCATCGTCTCCAGGTCGTCGATCAATGACGCGCCCGCAACACAAGCAGAGTGCAGCGCCGGGTCGTCGCGCATCTCTTGCGGCAGCTCGACACTGGCCACCACGTCCGAGATCGCCAGGCGTCCGCCCGGTTTGAGCACCCGATGGGTCTCGCGAAACACTTGGGGTTTGTCCGGCGACAGGTTGACCACGCAATTCGAGATGATCACGTCGGCGATTCCGTCGGCCACCGGCAGGTGCTCGATCTCCCCGAGCCGGAACTCGACGTTCGCGTAACGGCCGGTCTCGGCATTGCGCCGGGCCTTGCTCAGCATGTCCGGTGTCATGTCGATACCGATCACCCGCCCATGCTGTCCAACCTCGGCGGCAGCCAAGAAGCAGTCGAAGCCGCCGCCGGAACCGAGATCGATCACGACTTCACCGGGCCGCAGTGACGCGATGGCCCGCGGGTTGCCGCAGCCCAGTCCCATGTCCGCCCCAGCCGGCACGGCGTCCAGGTCGGCCTGGCTGTAACCAAGACGCTGGGACAGCAACGTGTTGATCTGCACCTCGTCCGAGACGCCGCAACAACTGCTCTCGACTCCGCAACAGTCGCCGGCATCGCTGGCGCGGGCTACTTGTGCATAGTCAGCGCGAACCTGCTGCCGCTGACCGTCGGCACCGACCTGAAGAGATGAGAGAGACACTTCGGCGGTGCTCCCGGGCTTTGTCGCATCGTTCATCGTGGTATCCAAAGGCGTGGTTGGCGGGACAGAATGGCCGCTGAAGACAAACAGGGGCAGACGCGACGGTCGCATATTCCTATCAGGCTCGCCAGTCAGCGGCAAGACGCAAGTCGCGCGATGCATTATTCTTGTGCGTTACGCATGCTGCAGCGCGCATTCCGGTCACGCCTTCACGATCGGCGCGGCCGTAGAAATGGACCCATCCGGCCGTTGCGTCGCGATTCGGTGGCACGAGAAACCAAGCGGCCCGATCGGTTTGCCGACGAAAGGCGGATCGATCACACCCGATTCAGATTCGGATGAGCAAACTTGGCACGCCGATCGCATAAATTACGATACGCATGTGCGACTTTTTCCCGTGGAGGTATCGAAACATGAGCTACTACTACGAAGCAACCGGCTACCAGGATCAGGTGCTGAACTCCAGCGACGACTACGAGCCCTATGGCTACCTGCCACCAGAATCCAGACAGCAGGCTCTACGGGAATGGGCACGTCGGAGTCCACAACTGCGTCAGGCGGAATTCGTTCCAAGCCACCCCGATCGAACCTTCGACCGGGTCATCGAGGCGCAGTTACTGGCCCACAGCAGCATGGTGGGGTGCTGACCACCGCCCCTCAACCTGTCATCGCCATGGCCCGCGCCGATCTGAGCTGAGCCCATCAGTGAAAACAACCGCCCGTGCCATGATGGCCGAGCGGAATGCTCAACCGGCAATCTCGAGCGCCTAGGACTCCGTCAGGGAGATTTGATGGTCTCAGCAAATCGCCCCTGACGGAGTACTACCGATCACCCTGCTGATCGCGGCGGCGAGTCAACTGTTCAAGTACGCCGCAATCTGACCCATCGCGCATCAGGCCTGGCATCTTTCCGATGGACGAGACTTAGGCCTCGTACCCCTGCCGCGACGTTCTTCCGCTTTCTCCGT
Organism: Thiohalocapsa sp.; assembly: GCA_049670525.1. Lineage (GTDB taxonomy): Bacteria > Pseudomonadota > Gammaproteobacteria > Chromatiales > Chromatiaceae > Thiohalocapsa. The sequence continues at coordinate 3,176 of JBATTL010000092.1, forward strand.
GAGTTGAGCACGCGTTGTGCTGAACGTGACGCGCCGCTAGCTGCCCTCGTCCGCATGCGAATCCCCGGTTGATCGCCTGGCGGTCTGAGCGACACACGGACTTATCGACGGCTTGACGGCGTGGTCTACGCGACAACCAATCGTCGATGTTTTCTGTCGCAAACCCCGCAACGGAGAATTGCTGAACTGTAAGCGATTGTTATAAAAATTATTTTTTTAGACCTGGCCCGATGATTGCTGTGAACGTGAGCACAGTGGTTTAGGAGCTCACCGATGCGAATTCCCGCTTCTCTCGCCGGACCCATTGTCCGCATCAATGACACCACGCTGCGCGACGGGGAGCAGTCTGCCGGCGTGGCATTCTCCCTCGACGAGAAGCTGGCCATCGCCCGTGGCCTCGATGCACTTGGCGTCCCGGAGTTGGAGGTGGGCATCCCTGCGATGGGTGACGAGGAGCTTGAGTCCATTCGCTCGGTCGCAGGGCTCGGCCTGAAGGCCCGACTCATGGTCTGGACCCGTATGCTATCCACCGACATCGAAACGTGCCGTGGCTTGGGTGTCGATCTGGTGGACCTTTCGATACCGATGTCGGACCAGCAGATCGCCCGCAAACTCGGACGTGATCGCGACTGGGTTCTGGCACAGATCCCCCGCCAAGTGGCCGCCGCACAGGATCTCGGGCTCGAGGTCTGCGTGGGTGCCGAGGACGCATCCCGCGCCGACCCTGAATTTCTGTGGCGGGCTGCCGAGGCGGCCCAGCAGGCCGGCGCCCGACGGTTTCGCTTCGCCGACACGGTCGGGCTTCTGGATCCGTTCGGAACCTTCGAGCATATCCGTAACCTCGTTGCGGTCTGCGACTGCGAAATCGAGATGCACGCCCACGACGACCTCGGTCTTGCAACCGCCAACACCCTGGCCGCGGTGCGTGCCGGCGCAAGCCACGTCAACACCACCGTGCACGGTCTCGGGGAACGCGCCGGCAATGCCGCGCTGGAAGAGGTCGTGATGGGCCTAAAGCACGTTCATGGTGTCGACACCGGCATCGACCTGGCCCACTTCGACGCACTTTCGAGGCTAGTCGCCCAGTCATCGGGCCGGCCGGTGGGCTGGCACAAGAGTCTTGTCGGTGACGGCGCATTCACTCACGAAGCAGGCATTCACGTGGACGGCCTGCTGAAGGACCCAATGAATTATCAGGGTGTCGATCCCGCCGAGGTTGGCCGCATGCACCGATTGGTGCTCGGCAAGCACTCGGGCCGTCACGCCGTGCAGCTCGCCTACGAGCAGTTGCTCGCCACCCCGATCGACGCCGATCAGGCGGAGCGCGTGTTGTCCCTGGTCCGGCGTTTTGTCACCGAGACCAAGCGTTCGCCGGGGAGTGGCGATCTGCGCCGGTTCCTGGCAGAGGTCACGACCAATAGCTACGTCCCGCTCCCGTCCGCGTCGCTGGCGGAAGGCGCTGCCCAAGACCCGGCGCCGCCACTTCAATAGCGGCCCAAGCAAGAACCATCTGGGGCGCATAAACCATGGATCTGCTCGACTTCGCGGGCGAGGAAATGTACTTCGACCAACCGCTGCCAGCGGAAGTCGAGATACTGATCGCGGATGCCGCAGAGCGGTATGGCACCGACGCTTCCGAGCACAGCCTGATGCGCGCCTATTTTCTTGCCCCCGAGCATCTCTCGGTGCTGGTCGCGCTTTACCGGTTCTTCTACTACCGCCAGCGCTACAGCGAAGCCCTGACCGTCGCCGACCGTGCGATCGCCCTTGCGGGCCAAGCACTCGGGCTGGACTGTGACTGGCGCGCCCTTGATCCCGAAGCGCTGAATCGCGCGGCGACGGAATCGATGGTGCTGACACGATTCCTGCTGCTGGCGCTAAAGGGCGCGGGATTCCTGCTGATGCGCATGGAACGACCCGCCGACGCCTTAGAGCGTCTGGAACAGGCCGCAGCCATCGACGACAGCGACCGCCTCGGGCTCAGAGACATGCTTCAGTGGGCGCGCCGTGCCGCAACAAGAGCTGAGGTTGCGGCCCAGAGCGACAACGTCCAGTACATCGGCCGATGACCACACCGATGACCAAGAGGTTTCCCGAACGCCGACGCGACGAGCGATTCCAACCCCATGCAAACCGACCGGAGGTGATCATGAGCGAGCGCCAAGTACCACCCTTGTCTATGGAGGATTTCGAATGTGATCTCGACGAACTCGAGAGCGCGGAGGATTTCCTATCCTACTTCGGTATTCAGTTCGAGCCGGCCGTTGTGCAAGTGAATCGGCTTCACATCCTGCAACGCTTTCACGACTATCTGGCTGGTGTTCCGAAGGAGCCGGACAGTGCAGACGCCCGATTCACGCTCCACGCGGATCTGCTGCGTGGGGCTTACAGCGACTTCGTCGAATCCGACGCCCGCACCGAGAAGGTGTTCCGCGTCTTCCACATGCACGAGCCACCCCATGCGGAGATACGCCTCGACGACCTGCTGGGACAGCTTCCGCCGAAACCGGCCGAGCCCCTGGGCAAGAGCGATGCGTCCTAGATTCGAGTACGGTGACGAGGTCCGTGTCATACGCAACGTACGCAACGATGGTACCTACCCCGGCGCGGACACCGGCACGCTGCTGGTGTGCCGCGGCGGCACCGGCTACGTGCGCGACGTCGGCAGCTTTCTGCAGGATCAGATCATCTACACGGTGCACTTTCTGGACAGTGATCGCGTGGTCGGCTGCCGTGAAGAGGAATTGCAGCTCGCGGCGGACCCCTGGACTCCGAGCCGGTTCGAGTTCCGCGACAAGGTCACCGCGAAGCTGCGGCTGGGCTCCGGCGGGCGCGTGCTGGTGGAGCCGGGAGAGATCGGCGAGATCATGCGCGTGTTGCGAGGCGCGGCGACACAGGACGGTCTGGGCGACGTCGTTTGTCACGTCCACTTCTCGGGCCGCAACACCTTGCAGGTGCCCGAATCCGCGCTGGAATCCGCGCGGGAAGCTGTGCTGGAGTCCGCCCCCGAGCGGGCCCCCGAGTCGGTCCCTGAACCGACCGCGGCAAGTGCCAGCGACACACCCGCGATGGCGGCAGCGCACGCCCCCAAGAC
>JBATTL010000093.1:0-5353 GCA_049670525.1 Thiohalocapsa sp.
GTCATTGATCTCGAAGAATCCGAACCGGGTCAACAACAACCCGGTGGCGAATAGGGCGAACAGTGCCCCATAGAGCGCTAGCCCGGCTCGGATCGCATATCGGTTCGGACGCCCCCTCGCGTGTCGAAAGTGCAGCGCACCAAACAACAGCACCAGCGCCATCAGCACCAGACCCAGCACAAGGTGCGCAAGGAACATGTAGAGGTAGAAGTTGTTCTGCAGGGAGCCGTCGGTGACGCCCTCGGCCACCGTGACCGAGACCAGGTAGGCGGAGTTGATTCCCAACAAACCGCCGAGCCCCAGAATCGGCATCAACAAGCGCCGAAGACCCGCCAGCAGCGCGGCAGAAGCGCGGTTCTTCTGAGCTACAGGATCGTCCAGGTGCGACATGACTGCGTCGCTGCATCCGCGCCGCGGGTGCTCCCGAAATCCACACAAATTACTGGTTAATACTGTAGCTCGTGAATTCCGAGACACCAAGGGCAACGCGGATCGATCTGCCATCCTGACCTAAGGCGATTGCCGGAAACTTTCGTACCAGATGACGCAGGATTGACGTTCGCCTTCAAGGAGGGCCGACACAGTAAGGCGGGCGTCAAGACAAGTCAGCGGGTATGAAAGTTGACAGAAATCGCCTAAATTCAGCACAGGCTGCACAACTCCAGCGGCGCACTTTCAGGACGGCAACCCGCTCCAGGCGTGGCCCCGGGTTACCCGCCGGCTCAGCCGGTATTGCGCATTCCAGCGGCGATCGCGTTTATCGAGCGCAACAACGGGTCCAACCACTGCTCACGCTGTTCTGGCGCGGCTTCTCCACGATAGCGCTCGAGAAGCGCGATCTGGACATGGTTCAGTGGATCGAGGTAGGTGTTACGTCGAGCGAGTGACAGTTGCAGTTCCGGGGTCTCTTCCATCAGGCCGTGCAGACCGGCGAGGTTGAGCACCTGGGTCAGCGTGCGCTGGTATTCATCGGCGATCTTGTCGTAGATGACCTCGGCACGGGTCCTGTCGGGGGCGAGACGCAGGTATTCATGAGCGATGTGCATCTCGGCCTTGAACAGCGCCATCTGTGATTTGCTGAGGATAGCGCGGAAGAATGGCCATTCCTGGTACATCTTTTGTAGCTTGGCCAGGCGTTCAAGATCCGAGCCACGCCAACGCTCGATCGCGCTACCGATGCCATACCAGGCCGGCAGCGTATGCCGCGATTGGGCCCAGCCGAACACCCAGGGAATCGCGCGAATCGAGCCGAGAGAACGATCTATTTTGTTCCGGTGTGACGGACGTGAGCCGATGTTGAGCAACGCGATGGCGTCCACCGGCGTGACTTCGTAAAAATAGTCCAGAAGTCCATCGGTTCCGGTGATCAACTCGCGATAGGCCTCCTCGCCGAAAGCAGCCAGTTCGCCCATGATCCCAAGGTAATCATTGCGCGCCTTGACAGACGGTTCGATGACACCGCGACTGGCTTTGATCAGACCGCTGATTCCCATGGTCAATTCGTACAGCGCAGTCTCGGGATTCGCGTAGCGGTAGGACAGCACCTCGCCCTGCTCGGTGAACTTGATCTGACCATGCACCGTGTCGTCGGGCTGCGACAGGATCGCCTCATGGGTCGGGCCGCCGCCGCGACCGACGGTGCCGCCGCGCCCGTGGAACAGGCGACATTGCACACCGCGACTGCGAGCCAGCGTGACGATCTTCTCCTGCGCCCCGTACAGGTTCCAGGCAGAAGACAGGATGCCGCCGTCCTTGCACGAGTCGGAGTAGCCGAGCATGACCTCCTGCAGGTTGCCTGATGCCTTCAACAGCGCGGCGTAAGTCTGGTTGTCGAACAGCATCGACATGACCGAATCGATATGCCCAAGGTCCTCGATGGTCTCGAACAGCGGCGAGATGTGGATATCGCAAAACCAGCCGCCGTTTGCGCCCCGCCCGATGAAGCCGGCCAGCCCGGCCAAACGCGCGAGCAGCATCACCTCCATCACATGGCTGGCGCTGTGGGTCATGGAGATGACGTAGGCACCGAATACCCGATCGCTGATCTCGGAGCGCATGCGCGCGATGACCTCGAACACCTCGAGGGTCTCGCGGGTCTCCGCCGTCAGCGTCGCCTTGTCGATGTGGAAGGGGTGCGGATGGGCAATCGCCTCCGCCAGCGCCAGCATCTTCTGCTGCTCGGTGAAGGCCTCGTAGAACGGCGCCCCGGGCTGCCGGGCGAAGAGCTCAACAATGGCTTGGGTGTGCCGCGTCGACTCCTGGCGGATGTCCAGGCGCACCAGATGAAAACCGAAGCTCTCCACAAGCCGAATCAGGTCCTTCAGCGCTCCGTCGGCGGCGTTGGCATCACCATGGCTGACCAGTGAATCGCGAATCAGATACAAATCATCAAGCAGTTCGTGCTCATCCGCGTAGCCTTTGACCGAGTCGCCGTGATAGTCGGCGCCCTCGATCCTAGCCTGCACCCGGGCCAGGTTGGTCTCCAGACGGTGGCGAACGACCGCGAGCTTGCGGCGATAGGGCTCGTGGTAATAGCGCCGCGAGGTCTGTCCCATCGTCTCCAGCCAGTAGTCCTCGTCCGCGTCGAGACTGTCGAGAAACGCCGGTGACGGCTGCACCAGCGTGCTGGAGTGGCTCAGGATACGGGTCAGGGTCGCGATCCGGTCGATGTAGGCTTCCAAGACCAGCTCCGCGTGCATCCTCACCGCGAGTTCGGTGGTTTCCGGCTGCACATAGGGATTGCCGTCACGATCGCCGCCAATCCATGAACCGAAAGCAATGAAGCTGGGCACACGCACACGCGCATCGCTACCGTAGGCACGACGCACGGCGCGCTCCAGATTGCGGAAGATCTGCGGCAGCGTCTTGAACAGCGACTCGCGGAAGAAGTAAAGCCCCTGGCGCACCTCATCCGTCACCTGGGGCTTGTGCACCCGAACCTCGTCCGTTTTCCAGAGGATCTGGATCTCGCTCAGAATCTCACCGAGCCGGTCCTGCTGTTCCTCCTGATTCAGCTTGTGCCGGTGCAGATCCAGCGTCAGCAGAAAGATCCGACGCTGAGTCTCCAGCGTAGTATGGCGCTTCGCCTCGGTAGGATGAGCCGTGAACACGGGCAGGTAGGCCAGTCGATCGAGCAACGTCTGCAGCTTGTCTGGTCCGACCCCGTCTTCGGCGAACTGCCGCAGCGTGTGGTCAAAGGACCCGCGCCACAGGCGTCCACCGGCGCTGACCAGCGTGCGCCTGTGCAAAAAGCCGTGGACCTCCTCGGCGATATGGGCCAGGGAAAAATAGATCGCATAGGCCCGGATCACTTCGGACAGGGTTTGCGGATCGAGCCCGTCGATGCGCTTCATCAGCTTATCGCGCAGCTTGGAGTCGTCTTTATCGCGCAGGGCCAGAAACCCATCGCGTAGCCGCTCGACCACCACCAACACCCGTTTGCGGCTGTGTTCGCGGAGTACCTCGCCGAGCAGTGTAGCGAATAGTTCGATATCGCGCTCCGGACCGGAAATTGGCTCGGCCGCTGGCTGCTGCTTGTCTGTCATGACGCTGTTACTGCTTGCTGGAGCCGGTAAAGCGGGAAGGACAACCGGCCGAGGGGAGAGGTGAGATGAGTCCGCAGTCTACCCCGCGCACACAAGGCCTGAAAAGGTGTGGATCGCCGCGCAACGCCGATCGATAAGCCGCCGTCGCCGCGCCGAAGACAACGTCCTCAGATCCCTGGGGCTTGCGATTTCCGGTGGTTCGCGCAGACTTAAGCCACGGGCTGGCGTTCGCGTCAACGCCCGCACCCGAGTCAGATCCACGCGGGAGAAAACGATGAGCAAATCCGACAATCCGAGCGATCATGAACGGCACAGCGACAGTGCCAAAGACCCATTGGTCGGTGCCTATGAGGAGATGCTGAAGCGGACCCGCGAGGGGATCGCGGAAACACAAGAGTCAGTGCCGAAGTTGCGTCACATGCTGGATACCGTGCGTGACAACATGGTCGAGCTGGGTGAGCTGACCCGCGAGGAGGCGCACAAGATCGCCGAGTACGTCGAGCGAGACATCGAAGACGCCGCGAACTATATCGTCGACACCGGAGAAGATTTGCGGAACTGGTGGCGTTTCGACCTGGAACTCATCGAGCAGCGCATGCTCGACGCCTTCACCAGCGTCGCCGACATGACCAGTCTGGAGCTGGGTCAGTGGGCCGAACAGGCGCGTCGCGCGACTCTGTATCAGGCCGGCCAGATCACCGGCCCCGGCACCCTGGTCTGCGACGCATGCGGCGCCGAAACCCATTTCACGCGCACCGGCCGCATCCCACCCTGTGCCGATTGCGGCGGATTGGCGTTCAGGCGACCCACCGTCGGTAGTAATGGCGGTGATGCTGGCCAGGCGGGATAGGGCCAGAAAACCCATCGCTGAGCGCGTGCTGTCGCCCACCAGCGAGCCGAGTCCGGCCATGCCGGACCGGTCCTACTTCCTCAATTCACCAGACTCAATGTACCAGAGGCCGAGATCGAGTCGCTGAACAATGAGGTCATCGATCAAGCCAGCACGATGCGCCAACGCTGAATATCAGGCGCAGCCTTCCAGTTTGAGAGCACCGGTTTGAAAGCACTGGGGCAACCATCAGGCCCGAGATATAGGCAAAGGCAGCACGCACCGCAAGTCGGATAGGCTCTGCAAGCTGGTGCAAACCACCTCGCGTTTACGCTCTCGGGCTGCTCAGCCGCGCGCATGGGAGAGCATCGTCAGGATCGCCACCAGAAACAAGACAAGGGCCAATGCAAGAAATAGCCAATGCAGCACGAATATCGGTATTGCCAGGGCACTTGGCACCCCACTGACAGTCTGCTGCAGAAACGCCAGGCCTGCAGAAATCAGCGCAAGCAGACTCGCGACAAACAGCGCGATTGCCGACCGGTAAGCCGCCTCCAGCGTCTCCTCGGAGGAGTATTTTGGCGCGGTTCTGCACCAACCGAACGCCAGCCCGCTCAGCGAAAGTAGCAACACGAAACTGGAAAGCGGAAGAATCTCCCTGTTTTCGCCGAACTCCGTCAGCTGCAATCCGAGTAGCGCGATAGCCAAAATAACCATCGACGGTCCGAGAATGGCGCGACTCAGGCAAAGGAGCGTGCGCCTGGGTTTGTCGAAATAGTTCACTGCTTTGGGAGCTCGGCTCCAGTCACCGGGTGCTGTATCAAACACGCGCTATCCTACATCGTTCGGGTCGTCGCGTGATCGCAACTCAATACTCGCGGAACCTGCGCACCCTTCAATCGGACGCCAACACGGCATCGCTTCCCGCTCGTCTCATCAGGTCGCGCATGGCCTTGGCAAGCGAGGATAGGGCGTTTAT
>JBATTL010000094.1:0-2662 GCA_049670525.1 Thiohalocapsa sp.
CAAGCGAGCGAATGGTGGTGCGTCGCCTATTTTACTCGGCCGGCATCGTAAAACTTGCCCTAGACTTGAGAAATTAAGCACGCCATAACGATGAACCGGGAAATGACCGACATCAAAATCGAGTCCGACGGACTGCTGATCCCCCCTCAGCACCTCGACGGACTGGGGCCGACCGCGATCGTCCGCCGCATCAAAGGGGGCCTCATCGTGGAGTCGCGGGATCAAGCCCAGGCACGCGAAGAACTCCGAGCGTTGGTCGAGCGCATCCGGGCGGCAGTCAAGTCGGACGCGCCCAGCGACGCGGAAATTGGAGCCATCGTCGATGAGGCTCGCACCGAGCGTGCGCGTCGTCGTTGACACCAACGTCTTCGTCTCCGGACTGATCAATCCACGCGGGGCGCCGGGCGCCATCGTCGATGCGGTGATCGAAGGCAGTTTCCGCCTCAATGCTGGCAGCGGTCCTGGCGAACCAGCAGAGCCGCATCCCCTGACACCCGCGGCACGGCGAATGGCGTCAAGAGCTGGCCGCCGTAAGCCGGCACCGTATCCGTGGGGCTGAGATCCCGGCCCATTGGTGCGACCAGTCGAGCAACCACGTCCTGCTGCCGCGACTGGTCAAACCGACGCGGTGCTCTCGGGCGTAGCCCTGCACCAGCAGGCGATCAGCACGGATCGGAGCCATGGCGTAGGTGCGCCCCGCGTCGTCGCTGAACTCTACCTCGAACACGACGTCGCCCATTATCGCCCTATCCGGCATCCGCCCTCTGATCAAGAGCAGACCGCCGACCCCCATCAGCTCTCGAAGTCGACGCGGGCCTGCCGATCACGCACGATTATCCGTGGTACGTCCCTCAATTTCCCCTCGTCGGCGCGGAAGCTGGAGCCTGATGCGCGGCGATCCCTCGTGGGTGCCTGGTGCCGAATCATCCTGAGCTAAGGGCCGGAAAGCTGGCTAGAGTTCTCAAGCGGGCCGGCATGACACCGGAACAGTTCATGGCTGCACTGAGTGCCTAACTGTCAAGTCCTGGGCGATCACACGCCTCCGTCCTGCCAAAATGGTACGTGATCAGCGTATACTTGTGCGATGAGGCTCACCTTTTTCGAAACCCCAGTGTTCACGCGTCTGGCACCTGGCTATCTGGACGATGCCGACTTCCGGCGGTTGCAGGAGGTGCTGCTGGAAGAGCCAGCGCGCGGCGACGTGATTCAGGGAACGGGCGGATTTAGGAAGTTGCGATGGGATGATCCGCGGCGCGGCAAAGGGAAACGCGGCGGGCTTCGTATCATCTATTACTGGCTCGAAGGCGATCACCAAATCTGGCTGTTTACCATCTACAGCAAGGGCGAGGTCGCAGATCTGAGCGCCGATGAGAAACGGGCCTTGAAACAGGCCATCCATACCGAGCTGATGCAGCGGAGGTCGACTCGATGACCCAAGAACGCAACCTCTTCGATGAACTGATGGACGGTGTCGGGGCCATGCGTGACGAGCGCGAGGGCAAGTTGACGTTGCGCACCGCGGAGATCGGCGATTTGCCGCCCCTCGCGGTGGACGCCACGCTGATCCGCGAGACGCGCGAGCAGATGAACTGCTCGCGGACCGTCTTCGCTCGCCGGCTGCGCGTTTCGCCGCGAACGCTGGAGGCTTGGGAGCAGGGCCGGGCAAAACCCAACGCACAGGCAGCCGCGCTGATCCTGATGGTTCGAAAGTATCCAGATACGTTGAACAAGCTGGAGACCTTGGATGGGGAAGCAGCCTAAAGTTGCGCGCCCGCCGCTGACAAGTGGCGACGCTAAGCCGGAGCTTGTTCGCGCGGGTGATGCGGCTGGAGCCTTATCACCAGGAAATTCAGTGTATTGAGTAAAGTGTCACCGTAATTCTCAAATACCGTCTGGTATACGTCTTGGACGGTCGGCGACTGGTCGGTTTCGACAACGAGCGAGGCAAGGGCGACCATTGCCACATCGGGGACAGCGAGCATCCCTATCGGTTTTCGACGCCAGCGCAACTGATCGAGGATTTTTTCGCGGAGGTGGATCGATGCAGCAGCGGACACTAACGATCACGGTCGATGCGAACGCACGCCAAGCGTTGCGGGCGTGCGCCGTCGCGGCCTTCCAAGCCGATGGCTACCTCGGCGAAACGCTGAATTTCGAGACACCTGGCGCCTTCTTTGGTCGGTTCACCGAACGGCGTTGGGCACTGGTGCAAACGCTCATGGGAGCCGGCGAGTTGAGCTTGCGCGAGACCGCGCGGCGGCTCGGGCGTGACATCACGCGAGTGTCCGAGGATGTTGCGGTGCTGGTCGAGTTGGGGCTGCTCGAACGCACGGCCAAAGGCGGCGTTCTGTGCCCGTTCCAGGACATTGAGGTGCACATGCGATTGCAGCGGCAGTCGCGCGCGGCTGCTTGACGAACGCACTCTTGCGGTAGCCGGCCAGCTGTTTGACCCAAGTCACAACCATTCGACTCCGGTCCTGCTTACACTCGCGCTAAGGCAAAAGGCAAAAGGCAAAAGGCAAAAGGCAAAAGGCAAAAGGGAAGACCTGACCGTATGCCGTATCAGGCTGATTAATTTGCGGGTTTAAGTCCCGCCGAAGGAGTTGCTCGTACACCTTTGTAGTGTTGCGGAGCGGCGTTCGGGTAACCGGGGGTCGTGAGT
>JBATTL010000095.1:0-3876 GCA_049670525.1 Thiohalocapsa sp.
AAAGCGCATGAAGGTGTGCGAGCCGTTGTCGAAGACCTCCTCGGGCTCGATGCTGGTATCGCCGCTGCCGGCGTACTGGTAGTTTCTGTTGCCCTGGCGATCGGGGTCGATGGACTCGGCAAGGGCGGCCTTGAGCAGCTTGGTCTTGGCCTGCTTGCGCGCCTCGTTGGGGTAGGAAAAGCGGATGCCGTACATGGGCGCGCGCGCGTCCAGGGCCAGTTCGAACACATACACGCGCGCGCGGTTGGTGCTGATGATGAGGTTGGTTTCCGGGGTATCGGCCTTGGGCTTGATCGCCACCAGGTTGCCGTGCTTGCCGACCTCCCAGGCCTCTGAATCGCCCGTGTAATACTTCTCCATCTGCTCGCCTTCGGCGAACTGGATGAAGCAGGCGCGCCCGATGGCCGCGTTCAGCCGGTACACCTGGTCGGGGTGATAGCTGGTATAGCGCAGGCGCGAGTCGACGCGGCTGGCCTTGGGCTGGGTCTCGCCGACGGCGATTGCCGGCATGCCCACCAACAGCGCCATGAAAACGGCCAGAGCCTTGCTGCTCATGAGGCATCCTCCGGCTCGGAGCGATACTCGGTGACGGCAAATCCCAGGGCATTGTCGGCCAGCGCCGAGAGCGGGATGGATGCGTCGGGCTCGTAGTCGTAGGCGATGGTGGCGATCCGGTGATGGCGCTCGCTGTCCTCGCCATCGCTCACCGTGGCGACAAAGCGCACCTGGGCCAGGCCGGTGCCGATAAAGCTGATCGACTTCATTTTGATGTCTGCGCGCTTGTGATCCTGATAGACGTTGACCGGGGAGGACGGATTCTCCTGCGAGAATCCCGCCCGGAACTGCGCGCGCGCCTGGCCGACCGACATGCGCATGACTGCGCGGTATTGCTCCTTGGCCACTGGATAGAAGTAGCCTTCGCGAGCCCGCACGTAGCGCGCAAGATTGGCCTTGTCGAGCAGATCCTGGCGGCTGATCCCTGTTTCCTCTTCGACGTTGTAGAGCACGTCCACGGCGCCGGTGGCGTTGTCCACGCGCACGAAAACCGGCTCGATGGTTTTCAGCGGCCCCAGGGCCGCCAGTCCCGTGACGGCGACCAGGGCCAGGAGGGACGCCAGGCCGGCGACGACCCAGGCGATGCGCGCGTGACGGCGCGCGTTCTCGTAGAGGTCGTAATCCCAATCGAAGAACTTCTCCATGTTCTTTTCTGCGCGGGTTTTCTCAGCCGGAGCCGAGTGTCGTTTGAACAGGCGCACGGTTGCTCTCCTTGAGTGTGTATTTGGCCGGGTTCAGGGAGCGGTAAACACCGCCGCATCCCGGCGGGTCCGGGAAGCCCGCGCAGGCGGTCAGCAGCAGTGCCGCCATTGCCAATACGATGCGTTTCATCCTGGTTTCCTCGCGTTGGCCCGAGCGTTCAGCGCGATGATCTGGCCTGGCGCAATCGCCGCCGCCCTCGCCTTGTCTTGGCGCCACCGCTGCCAGGCATTCCGGAAGAAACGGACAAGCCTGTCCCCCGCTCCCAGGCGTTCATCGCCGTTCTGCGTGCGCCACTTCTCCCCGGCCTCCGGTCCCTCGGTGTCGATCACGACCGCGCCCACCGCCGCCGTCCCGATCAACAGGCTCAGCCTGGTCAGTCGATCCTCGTGACGTTCGCCGCCGGGCGCGGTCTGCGCCAGCTCGGCGATCTCGATGCGCAGCGCTCCCGCACGCTCGAACGCTTCGTCCGAGCGGGGAACCCCCACACCAGGCTTGTTTTGCAGCAGCAGCATGATTGCTTTCTCCTACTGTCCTTTCTCAGTCCCCGTCGACCCGGTTGGGATTGGTCAGCCCCTCCCACTTCTGCCGGCGCCAGTTTTCCCACCTTTCCTGTCGTTGGGCCGAGGACTCGACGCGCCGTCTTTGGGCTGCATCGCCACGCGCCTGCAGGTGCTTTCCGCCGCTGTGAAAGAGTGTCGATTGCGCCACGCCGCTGAGCCCGCGCCAGGCGCTGTTGCCCACGGACAGCCCGATGCCGCCCGAGACGCTGGAGGCCATGCTGGGGAGTTGGCCGAAGAGGTAGGCGCAAATCCCCATGATGATCGCGGGGGCGCTCAATTCGGTGAAGTCGATGTTGTCTGTTTGATTTCCGAGCAGCTCCAGGTACTCATTGAGCACCGCGGTCATGATGCCCAGGACGGCCCCGACGAAGGCGGCCAGCACGGCGAACTGGATGCCATAGCTGACCCAGCGGGTGAAGAATTCGCGCGTGGGCTTGAGCATCAGGCCCAGGATCATGATCGGGCCGATGCCCACCACCAGGGACGAGCCCACCATGGCGATGCCCATGGCGACGCAGGCGGCCACCGCGAACAGGACGAAGATGGCGAACAGAAACATGGACAACGCGACGAATCCGATGCGCGACCAGCCGGAGCCGGCGTACCAGATGGTGCTGATACCATCCATGGCCGTCGCGCCGAACTCGTCCATTGTTGTCCCGAAGCCCTGCTCGTCGGCCGGCGCTTCTCCAACCGCGAAGACGCCCATCAGGTCGTTGGGCAGCGCGTGCAGGTGGTTGCCCAGGTACTGGTTGTAGTGGCCGACGTTGCCGGCGACGGCGAAGACGATGGCGATGATGGCGAAGGTCTTGAGCATCTCCGGCAGGGGGTCCACCGTCTTGCCCAGGATGTACAGGCTTCCGACGCCCATGACGCTGAGCGTGGCCATGATCGCCAGGGGGCCGTCCACATAGCCCACGGCGTTGCTCACGGACCCGTGGATATAGGTATCGAGCGCGTCTTGAAGCAGGGCGAAGAGGCTGGAGAACACGTCCATGGCTCAGTCCCCCTGGATCCAGGGACCGAAGTAGCGGGCGCGCCAGACCTTCAGGGGCTCGTCGAAGTCCTCCGGCTTGCTGGCGCGAAATCTGAGGGCGGAGGCGAAGGCTGTTTTGCAGCCTCCGACTTTCTTAATCCTGCGCTCATAGCGCTCGGCCAGCGCCTCGCAATTGTGTTTGCGCTCCGGCTTGCCGCGCCCGGTGCTGTCGTGCCACTTGCGCCATACGCTATCCGCGGGGTGGACCTTGGGGCACACCTGGCCGGTCGAGCTGGTGTATTTGAGCGGCTTGACGTTCTTGCACAGCGTCTCCCAGTCCACGGCGTCCCAGGGGACACCCTCGACCATACGCTGCCCGGCGCCAGCCGTGGTGGCGGCCAGCAGGAGACTGATTGCGAGTCGTGCGGATCGTTTCATCTGTCCCTCCTAGTCGTCCGCGCCGTCGGTGGCGCCCTCGTCGGTGCTCACGCCCTCCGGAGCCGGCGGTGGCCGGTACAGGGCCAGCCCGGACTCGTTGTGATCCACGCGCGCCAGGTCCATCGCGGCCATCAGGTTGAAGGCGCTCAACATGGCGATGTCGTTGAGCATGAGCAGCGTTTCCGCGTTGATGCGGGTGTTCAGATCCAGAATGGCCTTCTCGGTGTTGGCCGTGCTGGCGGCCTGGACGAAGCTTTGGAGCATCGGGCGGCGGTCCGATAGCTCGTTGTAGCTGTCGGTCGCGACCGTCATGTAGGCGTACACGACATCCCCGCGCTGCGCATAGATGTCCATCGAGGGCAGGTGCTCGGCGCCGGTTTTCGTCAGGCTGGCGATGTTGAACATCTCCTTGGCGTTGCGCAGGCCGCTCGCCACTTTTCCCAGCGGCCCGGAGAACAGCTCGGCGATCTCGTACTCGACGCTGGGGAAGAAGCCGTGCAGGTCATCGACGCTGTTGTCCAGCATGGTGGCGTGCGCGGTGACGCCCCTGCCCTCGTTGTACATGTTGGTGATGGTCTCGGACTGCTGCTTGAGGGTGTCGAGCTGCTCCTGCATCTTGTTGAGCTGCTCGGTCAGCGATTGCAC
>JBATTL010000096.1:0-4759 GCA_049670525.1 Thiohalocapsa sp.
CCGGAGCGCTGCGCATTCGGATCACGCCGATCATCACGCTGTTCGCTCGACGATGAGCGCGCGGAGGACGATGCGTTCCGGCCCCGTCCGCCCGCCTGCTGTCGCGGTTGGGAGCGTCCCGTGCCGCTGCGACCCCGCTGAATCGGCTCAGCCGGGATGCTTGGATCCGGCTCGTAACCTGGCAGGACCTGCTTGGGAATCTCGCGCCGCAGCAAACGTTCGATGTCACGCAGGAGCCGGAGTTCATCGACGCACACCAGAGACACCGCCTCGCCCGCGTTACCGGCACGGCCCGTTCGGCCGATACGGTGCACATAGTCCTCCGGCACGTTCGGCAGCTCGTAATTCACCACGTGCGGGAGCTGGTCGATATCCAAACCCCGAGCAGCGATGTCTGTGGCCACAAGAATGCGCACATCGCCAGTCTTGAAACCCGCCAGCGCCCGGGTGCGCGCACCCTGACTCTTGTTGCCGTGGATCGCGGCCGCACTCAGGCCATCGCCCTGCAGCTGTTGGGCCAAGCGATTGGCGCCATGCTTGGTGCGCGTGAAGACCAGCACCTGCCGCCAGTCGTTCGCGCCAATCATATGACTCAGCAATTCGCGCTTGCGGTGCTTGTCCACCGGGTGCACGACCTGACCGATACGCTCGGCGGTGGTGTTGCGGGGGGCCACCTCGATCAGCTCCGGGCTGTTCAACAACCGGTCCGCAAGGCGCTTGATCTCATCGGAGAAGGTGGCCGAGAACAACAGGTTCTGACGCGCGCCCCGTTCCGGCAGCAGCGCGAGCACTTTCCGAATGTCGTGGATAAAGCCCATATCGAGCATCCGGTCCGCCTCGTCCAGGACCAGTATCTCGACCCGGGACAGGTCCACCGTGCGCTGACCAGCATGGTCCAGCAAACGGCCCGGCGTCGCCACCAGGATATCGACGCCACGGCGTAGCTTATCGATCTGAGGATTGATCTTGACCCCACCGAAGACTACGGCGGACCTCAAAGGCAGGTGGCTGCCGTAGGTCTCGATGCTGTCCGCCACTTGAGCGGCCAGCTCGCGGGTGGGTGTCAGCACGAGCGCCCTGACCGGGCGCGAACCGCGATGTTGGACATTGGCGGTATTGGCGCTTAGGCGCTGTAGCAGCGGCAGGGTGAAACCGGCGGTCTTGCCGGTGCCGGTCTGCGCGCCGGCCATGACGTCAAGGCCTTTTAGAATTACGGGGATGGCTTTGCGCTGAATGGGCGTCGGCTCGGTGTAGCCCTGATCGGCGACCGCACGCAGCAATTCGGCCGTGAGGCCGAGGGAATCAAATGACATTGGATAGCTCCAGTCGCGCCCTCCCTGACGCGGCATGCGCCGGCGGGAGCCGGTCCGGGCTGGATTAAGGGAATCTAAGCGGGACGCCTGCACCCGATCGGGTGCAGGGCAAACGGCTCGAAGTCATGCGGCGATGATTGCATCGCGATGGGTACCGACCGACCGCGTACCCGACTGCGCGCAGGATACAGTAGAAAAGCACTCGGGATTGGGTTTTCTGCACAGCCGCGCGCAATCGCACTAATTGCCGCCAAAAAGCGACGCGCCGGACAGGATCGTCATTGTCGGTATCGGGGATCTTCCAGCGGCGGTCCAACCGGCATCTTTCGGGTCCGCGGGTCGGGTGGAATCAGCAACGCCAGGATCGTCGCCACCAGGGCTAGGCCGAAGCCGATCCATAGCGTGGTCTGCGCGGCCGTGACATAGGAATCCCGCAGGGCGGCGAAGCCCGCCGACAGCTCTGGATCCAGCGTGACGGCCGCGATGCTGCGCCCTTCGGGATGCCCGGAGCTCGTGTTAGCCGGTTGGCTGCGCGCTGCGGTATCCAGGGTGTCCAACACCGCTTGCTTCTGGGATGCGCTGAGCCCGCCGACCGCATCGACGTCGTAGCGACTATCTGCATCCACGGCGGACAAAAACACTGCGGTCAACAGAGCGATACCCACCGCACCTCCCACGAGGCGAAAAGCGACCAGCATTCCACCCGCGATGCCCGATTTCTCTTTTGGGACATCCACCAGCGCGAGATCATTAACGCGCGCGAAGGCCATGCCAAAGCCCGCTCCGAACACCAGCAGCGGTAGCTGCATATCCCAACCGTCGCGAACGCTCGGGAGCAGGAAAATCAGGAAGAGTTGACCCGCGGCCATCACCAGGACGCCGGCCAACACCAGATTGCGCGCGCCGAGCTGCTTGCCGAGCGGCGCCGCCAGAACGCCGAAGATACTGGCTCCCAACCCGATACTGATCATGGTCTGTCCCATCGCCATGGCGTCGTAGTGCAGCACGAACTGCAGATAGATCGGCAGCACCATGATCAAGGCAAAGGTCGCCTGGGTGAACACGAGACCCACCAATGCGCCGAGTGTGAACCGCCGAATGCGGAACAGCTCGAAATCCATCAAGATCCATGGCGTCTGGCGGCGACGTCGAGCTTCATAAAGCAAAAAGAGGGAGACGAACAGAACCGTCGAGATACCGAGCGCGGCGGGAAAGGACAGCAGAAACGGCCATTGCCAGTCACCAATGGCGAACGGGCGGACGCTGACGAGCCAACCAAATTTTCGGCCCAAATCAAGCGAAAAGATCAAACTGGCGAGGGTCGCGAGCAAGAGCACCGCACCCGTCAGGTCGATGGTCGCGGAGCGGCGGTCCCGCCCGAGCTCCGGTTCGGATCGGGGCACCGCCCACAAAACACCGGCAATGACCAGGATGAATAGCGGTACATTGGCGAAAAATGCCCAGCGCCAAGTGAGATCGGTACTGAAATAGCCCCCGCCCAACGGACCCAACGCGAACCCGATTCCCGCGGCAGCGGCATAGACCCCGAATGCAATACCCCGTGGCCCTGGCTCCTCGCGGGGAAACATGACATTGAGCAGCGCGACGCCCGTGGTCACCGTCATCGCAAAAGCGACCGCCTGCAGCGTTCGCGCGACGACGATGTCGTCGCCATGGGTTGCCAGACCGCCATAGATGGACGCCAGGATCATTCCGACAGCACCGATCAGTAACAGGCGCCGCCGGCCGAGCAGGTCGGCCACCTGCCCCATGGGTACCAGCAAGCCGGCGGCGATGGCGAGAAAGATCGTGGTCGCAAGATCAACCGAATCCTGGTCCATCTGCAGCTCGCGGATCAAATCCGGCGCCAGCACAGAGAAGATCGTCGAATTGGCGAATGCCGCGACCATGATCAGGAACAGAAAGAACAATCCGACGAAGGGATTGGGCCGTTGTCTGTCGGCAGATCGCATCTGGATGGAAACTCCAATCGCCTCGGAGTTGAATGGCCCTGCAGACTAGCCGGGGGCTAGGCGGCGGTCAAGGCAGAGCGGCTCCTGTGCCTCGGCCCACAGGAGCCGCATTAAGCGATCCACGTAGAGGCGACGTCGATCCTGAAGCGCGTGACCAATTCCTTCCATAGGCCACCTGCCCTACAAATCATCCAGCGGGCTCGGCACCCCCTGGGCACCCTGGTTAAGAACGTGGGTGTAGACCATGGTCGTCTCGACGTCCTTATGTCCGAGCAACGCCTGAATCGTGCGGATATCTGTACCCCGCTCCAGCAGATGGGTTGCGAAACTGTGCCGAAATGTGTGCGCGCTGACGCGCTTCTCAATCCCCACGAATGCGACCGCGCGCTTGATGGCCTTATTCACGACGCTCTGATCCGCGTGATGCCGCCGCATCCGACCGGCCTCGCTGCGCGGATCCGGCCCCCGATTCGCCGCCGGAAACACATACTGCCAGCGCCACTCCGATGCGGCGTTCGGTCGTTGTTTGGCGAGCGCAAAGGGTAAATAGACCTCGCCGAAGCCCTCCGCGAGATCTCGGTCGTAAATCTGCTTGACCTTCAACAGGTGCTCCTTGAGCGGTTCGATCAGCTTCGCTGGGAAGGTCGTCACGCGGTCCTTGTCTCCCTTGCCGCGGCGCACCGTAATCTGCCTGTAGCCGAAGTCGACATCGAGCACCCGCAGCCGCACCGCCTCGGTGATCCGCAGTCCGCTGCCATAGAGCAGCCGCACGATCAATCCCGCCTGACCCTCGATCAGCGGCAACAGCCTGCCCACCTCCTCCCGCGTCAGCACCACGGGGACGCGCGGTGCCTTCGATGCCCGCGCCGCGTCGATCCGACCCGCCAGCGGACGCTCCAACACCCGCTTGTATAGAAACACAAGGGCGTTCATGGCCTGGTTCTGGGTCGAGGCTGCGACGTTGCAGTCCTCGGCGAGATGGCTGAGAAACCGTTCAACCTCGGGTGCACCGGCCGACAGCAGCTCCTCGCGCGAACGCATGCTGTGGAAGCGCACAAACCGCGCGATCCAATCGCAATAGCTCCGCTCCGTGTGGATCGAGTAATGCAGCCGGCGCATCACCTCACGCACCTCGTCCATCAGCCTCGGCTCCGCCATGTCTGTGTGTCCTCCTCAGACAAACTTCCTGCCAAGGCTGAATTTATGCCTGGTTTTGCGGAAAACCTCAACTTATCAGGGCGAATCGGCAGCGATAATGGTCGATATCGAAGTTATCAGGGCAGAGAAGTCTGATAGGCCGGGCAATGAAGACCTATCAATGCATTGGTTCCCTGATAATTGCGCAGACCATGGTATTCTTTGCAAATCTGCGCGAAACTTTGGGTAATATCGGCTTATCAAGGCGGCTGCGCCTTGATACTAATGGTTAGGACTCCAATAACGGTACGTCCCCGGAGCAAGCATGACGAACAC
>JBATTL010000097.1:0-2212 GCA_049670525.1 Thiohalocapsa sp.
GTCTTGAAGACTACATCGTCGGCAATCGCTATCAACTCGCGGTTGACAACCCCGTGGGCGGCGACGGTCGTTTCGTCGCTGGCACGCCGCTGTTCGAGGGCGACAACGTCTTTGACGCCAATGAAAAGGTGGTGGAGACGCTCAAGGCCCGCGGCGCGCTAGTGCTTGGGTCTCGGTTCCGCCACAGCTATCCGCACTGCTGGCGGCACAAGACGCCGATCATCTTCCGCGCGACGCCGCAGTGGTTCATCAGCATGGACCAGCGAGGCATCAGAGAGACCGCGCTGCGTGAGATCGGCCAGGTCCATTGGATGCCGGACTGGGGCGAGGCGCGCATCGACGGTATGGTGCGCAACCGCCCGGACTGGTGTATCTCACGTCAGCGCACTTGGGGCGTCCCCATCCCGCTGCTCGTGCACAAGGACACCGGCGCGCTGCATCCGCGCACCGCGGAGCTGATCGACGAGGTCGCCGGGCGCATTGAGCAAAAGGGCATTGAGGCCTGGTTCGAACTGCGCCCCGCCGACCTGCTTGGAGAGACCGAGGGCGCCGAGTACGAGAAGGTGCACGACACCCTCGATGTCTGGTTCGACTCCGGCGTCACCCACACCTGTGTGCTAGAGCACCGCGAGGGTTTGCGTACCCCGGCGGACCTCTATTTGGAGGGGTCCGACCAACACCGCGGCTGGTTCCAGTCATCACTGCTGACGTCTGTGGCGATGCGGAATCGCGCGCCCTACAGGCAGGTGCTGACCCACGGCTTCACGGTGGACCAGTCTGGCCGTAAGATGTCCAAGTCCCTGGGCAACGTGGTGCGCCCACAGGATGTCATGAAGACCCTCGGCGCCGACATCATCCGGCTCTGGGTGGCGGCCACGGACTATCGGGGCGAGATGGCGGTGTCCGACGAGATCCTGAAGCGCACCGCCGACGCCTACCGGCGCATCCGTAATACGGCTCGCTTCCTGCTCTCGAATCTCAATGGCTTTGACCCGGCCGTGCATCAGGTCGCCGCGGCGGACATGCTTGAGCTCGACCGCTGGGCGATAGACCGCGCCCTGCGCTTGCAACAGGAGATCGCGGCCGCCTACAAGGATTATCAATTCCATCTGATCTACCACCGCATCCACAACTTCTGCGTCGTGGATATGGGCGGTTTCTACCTGGACGTGATCAAGGACCGTCAATACACGACACCAGCGGACAGCCTGCCGCGGCGCTCATGCCAAACGGCCATGTACCACATCGTCGAGGCCATGAGCCGCTGGCTGGCGCCGATCCTGAGCTTCACCGCCGACGAGATCTGGCAGCACATTCCCGGGGAACGCGAATCGTCCGTATTTACCGCAATCTGGTACCAGGGCCTGGTCGGACTCGGCGCGGAAGACGCATTCGACGGTGAATATTGGGCGCAGGTTCTCGCCGTGCGCACGGCGGTCGGCCGACAGATCGAGACCGCTCGCAACCAGGGATTGATCGGCGCCGGTCTGGACGCCGACCTCGATCTCTATTGCGCCCCGGAGTTGAAATCCGCGTTGGAGCGTCTGGGCGACGAATTGCGCTTCGTGCTGATCACGTCCGAGGCCCGCGTGCATGACCTCGACACCCAGCCAAGCGACGCCCTGGACACCGACTTGGCCGGTCTCGCCGTGCGGGTCAGTGCCAGCCCGCACACCAAATGCGTGCGTTGCTGGCACCACCGCGACGACGTCGGTTCAAACGCCGAGCATCCGGAGCTGTGCGGACGTTGCGCTGAGAATATCTCCGGCCGCGGTGAAACGAGGCGCTTCGCATGATGAAGCATTGGCTCTGGCTTTCTCTCGTGATCATCCTGCTTGACCAAGCGACCAAATGGTTGGTCATGCTCAACCTGTCGCCCTATCAGGTGATCGAGCTGACGCCCAACCTCAATCTAACCCTAATGTTCAACAAGGGCGCCGCGTTCAGCTTCCTGTCCGACGCCGGGGGCTGGCAACGCTGGATGTTCGCGGGCCTCGCGGTGCTGGTGACCGGGGTGTTGATCGCCTGGCTGCTGCGGCTCAAGCCCGGCGAGCGCCTATTGGCGGCGGCCTTGGCCCTGGTCGTCGGCGGCGCCATCGGTAACCTGATCGACCGCGCGCTGCTGGGACATGTCATCGATTTTGTGCAGGTCTATCTGCCGTTCATCCCGTTCGCGCTGTTCAACCCCTGGCCCGCGTTCAATGTCGCCGAC
>JBATTL010000098.1:0-21998 GCA_049670525.1 Thiohalocapsa sp.
CAGCTGAGCGGCGCTGTGGTGGTCATCGGCAATGCCCCGACGGCGCTCTTCCGCTTACTGGAGATGCTCGACGAGGGGGCGCCCAAACCGGCCCTGATCCTCGGCCTTCCCGTCGGCTTTGTCGGCGCAGCCGAATCCAAGGATGCGCTCGCGACGGACAGCCGTGGCGTCCCGTTCGTGACCATACGCGGACGCCGCGGCGGCAGCGCCATGGCAGCAGCCGCCGTCAACGCCCTCGGGCAAGAGCATTCCTGATCACGATGAGCAAGGGGCGCTTGTACGGCCTGGGCGTCGGCCCGGGCGACCCGGAACTGATCACCATCAAGGCGATGCGGTATCTGCGCGAGGCGCCGGTCGTCGCCTACTATATCGGCAAGAATAAGCGAGGCAACGCACTGGCCAGCGTGCAACCGCACTTGCGTGCCGATCAGGTCCGCTTGCCGCTGGTCTACCCGGTCACCGGCAAGAAGCCGCCACCGCCCTTCGACTACGAAGGTGTGATGCGCTCTTTCTATGACGAGGCGGCCGAGCAAGTGGCCGAGCATCTGGACGCCGGCCGCGACGTGGCGGCTCTGTGCGAAGGCGATCCCTTTTTCTATGGTTCCTTCATGTACCTGCACGACCGGCTCGCGGACCGCTTCGAAACCGAGGTCGTCCCCGGCGTCTGTTCGGTCGTCGCAGCCGCATCCGTGCTGCGCACACCGCTGGTCTATCGCGACCAGCGCCTGCAGGTGCTCGCCGGCACACTCCCCGAAGACATGCTGACGGAGCTGCTGTCCGATGTCGAAGCGGCCGCGATCATGAAATTGGGCAGCAATTTCGACAAGGTGCGCCGGGTCATCTTCAAGCTCGGGCTTGAGACGCGGGCGCTATACGTCGAGCGCGCGACCATGGATGGGGAGCGCATCAGGCCGTTTGCCGAGATCACGCCGGAATCGGTGCCCTATTTCTCGATGGTTCTGATCCCGGGCGAGCGTTGGCAAGGCTGATGCCGGGAGCGCCTTCACTGACAGGACCGGTGCTGCTGGTGTTGGATGCGCGCGGTCAAGGCATCGCAGCCCGCATTAACACCGCCTTCTACGACCTTGGCCTGAGTTCAGACCCGAACTCGGAGCCGGATCAAGATCAAGATCAGGAGGCCAAGCACGCGTCCTTCGACGCCTTAACGGAACAGTTTGAAACACAGCGCCCTTGCGTCATAGTCGGAGAGATCGATGCATGCGTCTTCGCGCTGGCACCGGTGCTGATCGGTCGCCGGTTGGAGGACGCTCCGCCGGTTGTCGTTGTCACCTGCGATGGCTCGACGGTTTCGCCCCTGCTCGGATCGACTGCGGAAACCAGCGATCTCGCGCGGAGAATCGCCATCGCGCTCGATCTCCAATCGGCGATCACCGGCAATACCATCGAATCGGTCGACGCCGGATCTGTCCCACCTCGACCGGGTCGACTCGCCGTGGTCGGGCTTGGGCCAGGCACGACGGCGCTGAGGGCACCCGCGGTGACCGAGGAACTAGCGCGCACGCAAGACATCCTCGGCTACACAACCTACGTCCGCATGGCCGGACCCTTCCGCGCCGATCAACGCATTCTTGACTCCGACAACCGGCACGAGATGGATCGCGCCCGCGCCGCCTTGGCATTGGCCGCGCAGGGTCGCCAGGTGGTGATGGTCTCGTCGGGTGATCCTGGTGTCTTCGCGATGGCCACAGCCGTGGTGGAAGCCTTGCATCAATCGAAGGATCCGACCTGGCAGGCCGTGGATCTCGCGATCTTGCCCGGTATTTCGGCGGCGCAAGCGGTAGCCGCCCGGGCCGGCGCGCCGCTGGGGCACGACTTCTGCGTCCTGTCCCTGTCGGACAACCTCAAGCCCTGGTCGCAGATCGAGCGGCGTCTGGAGCATGCCGCCACCGCCGATCTGGTCATCGCCCTCTACAACCCGAGCTCGAAGGCGCGACCCCGGCAGTTGGCCCAGGCACTCGCGCTATTGCGACGCCACCGCGCTGCCGCGACCCCGGTGATACTGGGCTGGGACGTCGGGCGTCCTGATGAGCGCATCACCGTCACAACGCTGAGCGAAGTCGAGCCCGATCAGGTGGACATGCGCACCCTCTTGATCATCGGCTCTTCGCAGACGCGCCAATTCCCGCGTCGCGACGGCGGGGCCTGGGTCTATACGCCACGCTGGTACCCGGACTCGGCGGCTGATCCGGACCCGGAGGGTACAGGCTCGGACAGCTAGCGAGGCGTTCTTATTCCCGTCCTCGGCCGCTTGTGGGTCGCTGGGGCGGGATCCGGATTCGGCGGTCCATCGACCGCCGCGCTATGGACCCGATCCAGTGTCACCAATCTGGTCCAGCCACGCCATCACCTCTTCCACGGTCAGGGCGGTCGATAACGCCGGACGCGGTGGACGCTGGCGCATGATCACCCGTACGCCCCGTTCACGGGCGGCGATCAGTTTGGCCGCGGTGGCCGCGCCGCCACTGTTCTTGCAGACGATGTTGTCGATGTCATGATCGGCGAGCAACCGCCGCTCACCCTCCAGTTCGAAGGGGCCGCGCGCGAGAAGCAGTTCCGCACGGCGAAACGGCGGCATGGGATCGGGCCCCGTCACCGCACGGATCAAGAACCAAATCTCGTCGAGTCCCGCGAAGGGTGTTAGCTCCTGACGACCGACAGCGAGCAGCACGCGGCGCGCCGCAAGCTGATGCAATGCCGCGATCGCCTGATCCCAATGCTTGACCAGTACCCAAGCGTCACCGGGCTCGGGCGCCCAGGCCGGGCGTTCCAGCCGCATTAGCGGAACGGACGCGGCACGGCAACCCTCAAAGGCGTTCCAGCCCATGGTCGCGGCGAAGGGATGGGTCGCATCGATCACGGCGGTAATGCCCTCTTCACGGAGGTAGGCCGCTAGCCCTTGCGGGCCACCGAAGCCGCCAATGCGGCATTCACCGGCCGGCATCCGAGGGGCAGACGTTCGACCGGCCAGCGACGTGATCACCCGCAGCGCATCAAGTGCGGTCAATGCCTCCGCCAAGCGGTAGGCCTCGGTCGTTCCACCCAGGATCAGGAGTTTCGTTTTCATCGGCAGGGTCGGCCGCGGCTGCAATTCAGACGTCCACGAACCTGACATCGGATTCGTAACTAATCGCCCCGGCATCTCCCTATTCGAGCACCAGGCTGACCAAACCATCCGCCAATTTGGTCTCGAACCAGGTGCACTTGGGTGGCATCGTGGCGCCCGCATCCGCGACGGCCATCAGATCCGCCAGACTGGCGGGATGCAGCGAGAAGGCCAGGCGCATCGCGCCTTGATCCACCGATTGCATCAAACCGTCGAGACCGCGGATGCCGCCAACAAAATCCAGACGCGGGTCCTGGCGCGGGTTGTCGATACCGAGGACCGGTGCCAGCAGGTGATCCTGCAGCAGACGCACGTCGAGACCGGCCACCGGGTCGGATTGGGGATCAGCGAGCTGGTCGGCATCGGGAAGATGACGAGGATTCAGGGTCAAGCGATACCAGGTCCGATCCAGATAGAGACCGAACTCTCCTGGCCGCTTCGGCTGCACCGGCGCGGGCACCTCCGCAATACCGAAACGCGCCCCGACCCGACGCAGAAAGGTCGCGGCGTCGAGGCCATTGAGGTCACGCACGACGCGGTGGACGGCGAGTATCTGTAGCGCATCGGCGGGAAAGCTGACGGCCAGGAAGCGGTTGCAGGACGCGACGCCCGTCGCGGCGAGATCGCTCTGAGGTCGCGTGTCCGCAATGCGCGCGGCGGCGGCCGTGCGGTGATGCCCATCGGCGATGTAGAGGCGCTGTTGGGCCTCGAAGCCAGCCGTGAGCCGATCGATGATAGGCTCCTGGTCCACGACCCAGAGCGCGTGCCGCACCCCGTCCGATGCTTCGACGTCGACGGCGGGAACGACTTGCGTGATCGCATCCAAGGTATCGTCGATGGCCGGGCTGCGGCGGTGGATCAGAAGGGCGGGACCGGTCTGGGCATTCAGTGCCTCGATCTGCCGCACACGGTCATCCTCTTTCGCCGCCAGCGTGACCTCGTGGCGCCGGATGCGTCCGTTGCGGTAGGCCGCCAACGAGGCCGCCACGACCAGTCCGGTCTGCGCCCGCCGGCCACGGGTGATGCGGTAGACGTAGTAGCCAGGGCGGGTATCGTCACAGAGCACACCGGCCGCACGCATCCGCGCCAGGTTGGCAGCGGCCTGGGCGTAAACGTGCGGAGCATCGGGAGCGGTATCCGCCGGCAGGTCGACCTCCGGACGCGAGAGGTGCAGCATACTCCAGGGTCGCTCGGCCACCAGAGCGCGCGCCTCGGCTGCATCCATCACATCATAGGGTGGTGCAATAACTTCAGCGGCGCGTCCAGGGGCGGGACGAAGGCCAGAAAAAGGGGCGATCAGTGAACTTCGGGTGGACTCGGTATCAATCATGGCGGCAACTATACCGAACCCGCCAACGGGCTGGGTACCGCCGCGCCGCAGCATCCCTGGGGAGAAGAGAGACCCGCATGTCGGTTCCGAATGCTGGTTCCGAAAGCTGGTCTCGAATGGCGATCCTCGATATCCAACCAAGCCCCCGCAACTCGACGCCACCATGGTGCCCGCGTAGACTTCTTTTCCCTTCAGGCAGCCGATAAGGCATTGGCGCGCGAGATGGCGCAGGAAGGCGGCACAGGCCACGCGCGCGACCTGTCATTCCGGGGCCGCGTCGAGCCCGTTCATCAGCGTCACGACCTCCGGTCAGCGCTAGACTAGGCCGACCACCGATGTCGCGCGGCCGTCTCTCGGCCAAGCTCGCGGGAGCGCCTGTTTCGGACCGGCCCAGCTGTTCTTAATCCAAGGATTCAGGAACGCGGCGCCGAACATCCTTTTGTCATGAACCCGCTGCAATGAATCAATTCGCAGACCCAGAAATCGCCGCCTTGTGCCGCGCCATCTATGAACGCCGCGACATGCGACACTTCCGCATCGACCCGGTGGACGAGACACTGGGCTTGGACCAGCGCCGCCCGCTCGCGGATCTGGTGTTTGAAGATAGCTGGGGCCGGAAGGCCTCCCGGCCATGAGAAAGAAGACCACCGCGGACCGGGCCAGCCCCGCCGACACCATCAGCAGCGTATGGGATCCGACCGCGCCCCTACGTCACGGCGGCCGGCTGCGTCAGGCTGCAGCCCAGTACGGGATTCCGCTGTCGGAGTGGCTCGATCTATCCACCGGCATCAATCCCAATGGCTGGTGCGATGCCGCGGCGCCTCCACCCGCGCACCTGTGGTCGAGACTACCGGAAGACGACGACGGCCTTGAGCAAGCCGCGGCGGCCTACTACGGTAGCGACGCACTGTTGCCGGTGGCCGGCTCCCAGGCCGCAATCCAGGCCCTGCCGCGGCTGCGCGAGCGCGGGCGCGTCGGTGTCATCAGCCCCGGTTACGATGAGCACGAGAGGGCCTGGAGTCAGACCGGGAATCGCGTCTATCCCGTGCCGATAGGCAATATAGACGCTGCGGTCACGGGCCTCGATGTGCTCGTACTGATTCATCCCAATAACCCAACGGGCGCGTGTTTTACCAAAAAGGACCTGCTGCGCTGGCATGCCGACCTCGCCGCGCGGGGTGGATGGCTCGTAGTCGACGAGGCCTTCATCGACGCCACGCCCGAACAAAGCCTGGCCTCCGTGGGACCTTTGCCCGGACTGATCCTGCTGCGCTCGCTGGGTAAATTCTTCGGCTTGGCCGGGGCACGCTTGGGTTTCGTGCTGGCGGACGCCGCGGTGACCCGGCCATTAGACGCGCTGCTCGGTCCTTGGACCATTGCCAACCCCTGCCGCTGGCTCGCAACCCATGCGCTGGCGGATCAGACTTGGCAGGCCGAGAACCGAGAGCGCTTGATTGACGACGGGGCACGCTTGGCCACCCTGCTCACCCACCACGGCCTCACTCCAGGTGGCGGCACCGCGCTGTTTCAATGGGTGCCGACCAACCAGGCCACCGAACTCCACGAGCGGCTGGCCCGAACCGGAATCCTGACGCGCCTTTTCAATACACCCGCCGCATTGCGTTTCGGGTTGCCCGCTCGGGCTTCGGACTGGGAACGACTGGAACAGGCTCTGCCGTGATCGCTTCAATACCGACAGCTCCGACCCGCATGTGACGCGACCATCGCCGGATCGGCGGATGCCGCATCCGAGACCGTTCATCTTGACTCCGGACCACGGGATGCGCGGACCCCCGAATGGCCGCGATCGGAAACCGGCGTTGCACCACGAATGCATCTAGACCCCCACCTCGGACTCATCCTGGTTGCCGCAGCGCTCGACGCGGCCCTCGGCGACCCAATCTACCGGCTGCACCCGATCCGCATGCTGGGCGCCTGGATTCTGGCCTGCGAGCGGCTGCTATTTCGCATTGGCCTGGATGGCCGCGGCGGCGGTGTGCTGCACTGGCTGCTGGTCGTGGGCGGTGCGCTCGCGGCCTGGTGGGGCGTGCGTGCCGGCTTGGCACTGATCGCGCCCTGGATGGCCTGGGCCTGGGACTGCTTCATCGCCTACAGCCTGCTGTGCATGCGGGATCTTCTGTTGCAAGGGCAACGGGTGCACAGTTCGCTGGGCGATCTGCCGAGCGCTCGTCGACAGCTTCGCAATCTCGTCGGCCGCGACACCAACTGCCTCGGGCGGGACGGCATCGTGCGCGCCAGCATCGAGAGCCTGTCGGAGAATCTGACCGATGGGGTGCTCACTCCCCTTTGGGCCCTGTGCCTGTTCGGCCTGCCGGGGCTGATTCTGGTCAAGGCCGTATCCAGTCTCGACTCCATGGTCGGCTACAAGAATCAACGCTATGGCCGCTTCGGTTGGGCCGGGGCACGTTCCGATGACCTGATGCACTGGCTGCCGGCGCGCCTGTCGGTGCCGCTGATCGCAGTCGCCGCGGCACTGCTGCGGTTGCACCCCAGGTCTGCGATTCGGGTCGCCCGCCGTGATCACGCCTTGCTCGATAGTCCCAACTCTGGCTGGAGCGAGGCCGCCTTCGCCGGTGCACTGCGGGTGCGACTGCTTGGACCGGCGAGCTACGGCGGGCAGTACATCGACAAGGGCTATCTGGGTGATCCGGATTGGTCATCCGACCTTGATGCCGGCCATCTTCGTCGCGCGCTGCATCTGACCTTTGTCTGCTGCGTGCTGGCGCTGGGCACCGGACTACTGCTGGCGCCGTTACGCGTCACAATACCCTGGTGACGGAGCACCGCCGGGGCCGGACGGCGGTCCGATTTGCCGATCAGCCACGCACCAGGACGACGAGCTCCGCCGGACCGTGCACGCCATAGGCAAGCGTTTGCTCAATGTCGGCGGACTTGGATGGGCCGGAGATCAGCAGCGCGTTGGTAGGCATTCCGGTGCTCCAGGCCTCGTCGACCATCAGCTCGTGCAGCGTCGAGACGATCTGCCCGGCCTCCAACAGCACGGCGTGGATGGGCGGCACCAGCGACAGCAGGCGCGGCTCCGCCGGAGTCGGCCAGAGCACCAGCGAGCCCGTGTCGGCGACTGCGGCACGGCAGGCGGTGAAGCCGGCGTCGGTGGCGTTGAACAGGTCGTCACGGCATTCTTCGATGGCATCGACCTGTGGGATCAGGACCGGCGCATCGCCCTGCATGGGCCATCCCCTGGTCAGCTCCGTGGCCAACGGACCGTTCGGACCATAACGCAAGTTCGCCGCGCCCTTTTCATGCAACAGCGCCGCGAGCCGAGCCGGCCAGTCGTCACCGACTTCATGCACCTCGGCGCGGACCGCCTCGATCATGCGTCGGAAACGAGCCAATCGCTCGGTCTTGCTCCAATCGAATCGGCGCGCCGGGATGTCGGGCAGTGGCGTCGCTGCGGCCCGGTGGGAACGCAGCCGCGACAGGATGCTGGAGCGTGCGTCAGTCATCGCTGAAGCCCTCCCGGCGTGCCAGCGCGTGCAGACTCTTCGGCGCGATGCGGGGAGCGCCACGGGTGCGTGTCCAGGGACCAAAGAGACCCGCCATCGGACCGCCAAGCAGTCCACGTAGCCAGCCGGCGCTGACTGTCATGGCCCGGTACAGTCCCGGACTCCGGTGCACCGTCGCCCAGATTCGCCAGAGTGCGCCCTGGATACCTGGTTTATTGGCGCCCGGGACAGTGCTGCCCTCGGCATGCTCATGACGCAGTCGGTTGAGTATTTGCGGGATCGGGATACGGACCGGACAGACCTCGCCGCAGGCGCCGCACAGACTGGACGCCTGGGCCAGCTCACCCTGCACCGCCAGGCCCTGCAACTGCGGCTCCAGGATCGCTCCGATGGGGCCGGGGTAGACCGTCCCGTAGCCATGTCCACCGATGCGGGTATAGACCGGGCAGTGATTCATGCAGGCACCGCAGCGGATGCAGCGCAGGGTCGCGCGCAACTCCAGATCGGCATGGATACGCGAACGGCCATTGTCGAGGAGCACCAAGTGAACCTCCGCCGGTCCGTCTTGTTCCTCCGGCTTGCGTGGTCCGCTGATCATATTGACGTATGTGGTCACCGGCTGACCAGTGGCACTGCGGGTCAGCAGCGTCAGCAGCGGTGCCAGATCGTCCAGCCGGGCGATAACCTTCTCGATACCGGTGATCGCGATATGCAACTCCGGCGCGGTGGTGCTCATGCGCCCGTTGCCTTCATTCTCCACCAGACACAGGGTGCCGGTCTCAGCAACCGCGAAATTGACACCGGATAGACCGATACGGGTACCGCGGAAGCGCTCACGCATCACCCGCCTGGCCAATGCGGTGAGGCGTTCGATATCCTCGCTATAGGGCTCCTGGGGAAAGTGTTTGCCAAACAGCTCGGCGATCTCGATCCGATCCTTGTGTACCGCGGGCGCAACGATGTGGGAGGGGTGCTCGTCGGCAAGCTGAATGATCAGCTCGCCGAGATCGGTCTCGACCGGCTCGACACCGTGGCGCTGTAGATGGGCGTTGAGGCCAATCTCCTCGGAGACCATGGACTTGCCCTTGATAACGGCATCGGCGCCATGGTCGCGAATGATACCCAGGATGATGTCGTTCGCTTCGGCCGCGTCCGCGGCCCAGTGCACCTGGATACCATTGGCGCTGCAGCGCGTCTCAAGCTGTTCCAACAGCTCAGGCAGGTTTGCCAACACGTGATCGCGGATGGCCTGCCCCTGGTCGCGCAGTAGCTGCAACTCATCGCCATCCGGAAAGACCGCAAGGCGTTTCGCGATCAGGCCATCCATCGCGCGGCGGATATTGCCGCGCACGCGGTCGCGGTTCAACGCAAGCCCTGCACGAGTACGGAATTCAGTGCCCATTTCGACGCTCCAGGCCAGCATTCGGCGGATCGTTGCTGATTCTCTGACTCGACGACGAGATTCTCCGGCAAGCGCCTAAAGAATCGGTCCTCGCACGGGGCCGTCGCGCATCCCGCCGCGGCCGCTACCGCCCGCAGCCACCCTCGGCAAGATAGCGCCCAGCCACCCAGCCCGTGACACCAAGGTACTCAATCTTGCACCATCGTGGATGCCGTTTGAGGCGCTCCGCCCGTTCGGGCTCGGTCAGCGTCGAGAACTCCCGATAGCTCAGTCCGCCCTGACAGCCGAGATTACGCACGCAATCCGCGTCCGGCGGCATGCTTCCAACCTTGTCTGCCTGCGGATCAGCCGCCTTTCGGATGTGCAGTACGTCGTCTTCAGCAACACCGACGACGCGGTAGTAGTCCGGTCCGTCGGCTTCGGCCATTGCAAGACCGCCACCCGCGACGACCAAAGCAGCCACCAGCGCCAGAGCCGCTCGACCCAGGTTCGTTGCCTCGGTCCAGCGGTTACCCATTGGCTCCACCGCCGCTCCTGGTCTGCCCCAATGGCCCAGAGCCGCCGCCTGCTCCAAAGCTTGCGGTCGGGATCAATAACAGAGCCAACAAGACCAGGAGATTGAACAAGCCGCCCCCCGACTGACCAAGCATCCCCGAAAAGAGGGCGCCCAACAGCAGAAGACCAAACAGGATCAGCCAGGGAGAAGGCAATCCCATATCGCGTATGCGCTTGGTGCTGATATTGAGCTGCGCGAACAGTAGCAGACCGAACAGCAGGGCGACCATGACAACGCCCACGATGCCGAGCTGCTCCGTTAAGAACTGCTGGGTATCGGCAATCTCACCACCCCCCATGCGTTCCGCGGCGCCCATTGATGCTCCGACACCCAGGGCCGCAACTACGGCGAGCAGGGCGACCACCAGATACCAGCCCAGAAACGGCAGTCGTCGCAAACGACCTTCGGTCAAGTCTCCCCACAGGTTCTTGAACATTCGCGGTCCTCCAGTTCGATCGATGGGTTGTTGTCTCGGTTGGCAACCGGGCGGCAACCTGCTCAGAGCGCGCCGCAGGTCATTTCGCGCTGCTGCCAGACCAACAGTGCCTCGCCCTGGTGTTCCCAAAAACTGGCGTTCCGGCCATCGTACTTAGCACCGCTGCCGCTCGGCGACCGGAATAGGATCACCTGCCCCTCGTCTTCGGAGCCAATCGGCGTGAGCACCGCCGTCGGCGGATCGGTCTCCGGGTAGAAAACAACTGCCAGGTCCATGTCGCCGCAGCGATAGTTCACCTGCGACGGCACCTCCCTGTCGCCATACTGGATCTGGAGCTCCGCGATACGCTGCTTGTAGTTGGTCTCAACGCAGGCGCGCATGTCCTCCGCCTTCCAGCAATCGTTGCGGCCCTTGATCCAGCCGCGCTGTATCACACGCGGGTCTTCGTAGCCATCCCGCCGCACACGCTCCAGTGCGCGATCGTATGCCGCTGCCAACTTAAGGTCCAACGCGGCGAGAGCACTGTCGCCGCAGATCAGCGCCTCAACCTGACCCTCGACCTTTGCACAATCGAATGTCGGTTCCGCGGCGAACAGATCGGTCGCTAGCATGGCCAACGCACCAAGGGCGATCGAAGCAGGATGTTTTGTCATGGATTGGACCGGACCTTGGTTGGTCGTTGAGCATCAGGGGTTGGTCGTTGAGCATCAGGCGTCGGCGGCAGTAACGCCGGTCGCCGGAGACGACGGATTCTACGCCAGCGTAAACGGACCGGCATGCACTAGCGCCGGGGTCGAGAATGCAGCAGCGCCGAATCGTCGAACTGCGGTCAGGGCGTGCCCAGCATGAAATACAGGGTTCCGGGGTCATCATCGCTCAAGGCCTGCCCCCAGGACAGGAAGACAGGCCCCAATGACGTATCGGCGCCAAGAAAAAGGCTTGCGGAGGGTCTGATCTGGGCACTCGCGTCGAGGTCGGCGCCCAGCGCCGCATGCGTGGCCTCCAGTGACCCACCCAGATAGACCCCGCGCCCCAGGATCGACGGCAACGAGGCCAATTCGTAACTATAGACCGCGCGCGCGAGACCCACGCGTGTGCCCACCAACTGGTCCATCTGATAGCCGGACCCGCGCAGAAAACCCCCGAGCAGAAACGGATCGTAGGGCGGCAGCTCGCCATAGAGCGTGTCACCAAAAGACCCCGCGACCTGCACCGCGTGTTTGCCCAGGCTTCGCGCGCCCATGAGCAACAATTCGCTCCTGTTGTAGTTGTCTTCCGAGCCCCAGGCACCCAGCGTACCGAAGCTCTTGAACGCCGCCAGCAAACCGTCGCGTGGGAAGCGCGGGCTGTCGATTTGATCGTAGGTGGCGCTCACAGCATAGCCGACCTGGGTGCGGTTGAAGTCTGGCGCGAGCGGAAACAGGCCAAAGTTTTCGTTCGCTTTCAGCCGCCCGGCGAAGACACCGAAGCGAAGCTCTCCGAACTTGTTCTGCAGACCGGCGTCGAGATGAGCACGCGCAAATTTGACTCGGTACTCGCCGATTCGGTTGCCGTTGAGGTAGTAGCTAATCGGCACGTCCTGCAGATCAACGCGCGGCGCAACAAACGCGGCGCTGTTGAATGAGAAAGGTTGGAAAAATTCACTGGTGAAGAACTTTCGGTAGCCGAGCTGCAGATCGTTGCGCCACTCGGCGCCCCGCGTATTGAGCCAGGTACTGCGGTGGCTGACGTTCACATTGAAACGGGTCTGCTGGGAGTCGGATGCGAGGCCGAGCCCAAATTTGAGATAGTTCGGCCCCCAGGACTTCTCGACACCGCGGACCTCCAGGGTACGCGTTCCCTGACGGTCGATCATGCTGTAATCCATGCGCTCGAAATCGCCGCGGCCGTAGACCTGTTCCAAGCGCGTATTGAGCTGCTCCAGACTGAATTGCTCCGAGCTCGAACGCTCTGTCCTCGATCCGTCTGCATTGGCGTCGCCGTTCACGATGCCGCTCTGACTGACGCCGGGCGTCTCGGTCAGCTCGCGTTCGATTACACGCGGATTGACACGACCACCGCTGTCAGCCACTCGTACTTCCGAGACGGCGGGCACCACCGGCAACCGGGCCGCGACCGATTCGCGCCAGGCGCGATACTCTTCGTCAGAGACCGATAGCCTGCGCAGGGCTCGCCCCTGGGCGCGCGCCGCGTCCTTGCCCTTGGATATCAGCGTCAGCCCCTCCTCGAAATTCGCCGCGCTAAAGTCGCCTAGTTCGGGCTCGATGAGCACATCACGGGGCCGAAGAGATGCGAGCGATACGCGAACATTTTGCTCAGTCAGCACCGCGATCATCTGCAGCGAGATACCGAGCGCCGAGTTCAACTTGTCGCGGGGCAGCAATGGACTGCCGACGTTGACCGCAATAACGACATCGGCGCAGGCGCGCCGTGCCGCGGCAACCGGTACGTTCTGCAACAGCCCACCGTCGACATAGAGCACGTTGTCGATCTCGGTCGGTGCTATGACCCCCGGCACCGACATGCTCGCGCGCATGACCTTGACCAAATCACCGCGCTCGAATGTCTTGGAAGTCCCATTCTCGATGTTGGTGGCCATGGCCCGATAAGGGATGGGCAGATCGTCGAAGTCCTCATCGGCGAAATTGCCGGCCTGCTCAACCATTTCACGCAGCAGGAACTCGAACTTGTAGCCAGAGGTGGTCCCCGGCGCCAACAACAAACCGGCTCCGCGCTGACCAAGTTCAAGACGAAATAGGTTCTCAAAGTCATCGCGCTTGGCCCGAAAGGGCTTCTCGACGCGAGGCGGATCATCGGTGAACAGCGCGTTCCAGTCGATGCCGGAGATGCGATTGGTCATCTCGTCGATGGAGACGCCGGACGCATAGACGCCGCCCACCAGCGAGCCCATGCTCGTGCCGGCGATGCACGAAATGGGAATGCGCATCTCCTCGAGCACCTGCAGCACCCCGATGTGTGCCATACCGCGGGCGCCACCGCCACCGAGTACCAGGCCGACCCGCGGCCGATCGCCGCTCGCGGCGCTCGCGAACGCCGGCAGCAAAAGTGGGAAAAGCAGGAGCAGGACGAACGTCATCCTCACCGTCCGGTGAGGGCAGGGCATGGTCATTGGATGTCTGTTTCCGAAATCATGGTCGGGCATTGGCCCAAAGACCGGCTGTGAAAAACACTGTTGGCCGATTGGCGTTGACGGCCTCGTCATCATGGTAACAGCGACGACCCGGTGCTGGGGATGGCAACCAGCCGACCATACCGGGCAGATCGGTCCGCCGCGACAGGTCGCCATTCGCCCCTCAGCGAACAGGACGTCCCCTACGCCTGGCCATACCCGAAAAGGGACGTATCGCGCCGCGGCCCGACGGGATATCCGTCCCTCGTCAGTCGAGGATGGACGTCCACATCTGACTTGAGGCGGATCGGATCGGGGACGTCGGGAGACGACTACTGTACGTGCAGCCAGCTCTGGATCGGTGCCAGCACCGCCGGATGGACCACCTCACGCGGCGCCGGCGACTCGTCGGCGATGACAACGGTGGTGCCCTTATTCGTGATACCGAACAGAAGCTCCGCGAACGCACGCGGCAGATGCACGCAGCCGTGGGATGACGGAGAGCCGGGTAGAACCCCCGCGTGCAGTACGACTGCGTCCCAGGTCAATCGACCCGAGTAGGGCATCGCCGCGTTGTTGTAGGTCTTGGAGTGATGATTCTCATCCTTGTTCGGAATCGTGAAGAAGCCTTTGCGCCCCCCACACGCATAACCGTGTTGCGGTGGAATACGCGGCGATGACGCAGAGCAGCAGCAACAGCCGCACGGACTTCTGACGCATCAATCAAACCTTCTTGACAAGGCGGATCAGAAACAGCAACACGACCGCCCCGATTGTCGCGGTGAAAACTGCGCCGAACAGACCACCGACTGTGATGCCGAGGAACCCGAACAGAAAACCGCCGATCATGGCTCCGACAATGCCGATGACGATGTCGCCGAGCAGTCCGAACCCGCCGCCTTTCATCAATACGCCGGCGAGCCAGCCAGCGATCGCGCCGATGGCGAGGAAGATCAAAAGACTGGTTATATCCATTAGATGTCTCCAGGAGCTGGACGCCCGCGACGCGGGGCGGAAAACGAACTCGAACTCTGAATTATAGATCACCGGCTGGTGCATTCCGCCAGGACGAAGAATCCGCCCCTTCGTCAGTGCCGGTCTAGGGCTGTGGTCTACTCAGATCTGGTTTCAGCGCCCAAAGCCCGGTCGGGCTCTTGGTCGTGCTCGTGGTGGTCGGGGCGTCGTCGATTGCCACCGCTCGCGTCAGGCGGCTGTTGCGCCACCGGTGCGCTGCAGGACGAACTCGGCGATGTGCATTGCTGAATAGCCGAATCCCGCCTTGCGCGCCGTGCCTTCGATATTCATCAGGCAGCCGCAATCCTGGCTCAGCAGCAGACCCGGGCCGGCGGCGGCAATCGATGCGGCCTTGTCCGCCGCCATCGCCGCAGAAATCTCCGGCTCCTTGACGGAGAAGGTACCGCCAAAGCCACAACACTCCTGGGCATGGTCCGGTTCCAGCACCCTGACGTTGGCGAGGCGCCCGAGCAACGATAGCGCGGCGGGTGCCACCGCCATCTCGCGCCGCGCCGAGCAGGATTGATGCAGCGCGACGGTAATCGGCAGGCCCTGATCGTTGAGATCGATATCGAGGACGCGGTGGAGGAAGTCGCACAGCTCCACCACGCGAGCGGCGATTTGCCGCGCCCGAGCCTCATCATCAGTGTCGGCAAACAACCGGGGATAGTGTTCACGCAGCATGCCGGCGCAGGAGGCAGAGGGCACGACGACCGGCTCTTCGCCGGCCAACGCGTCCAATTGCCGACGGGCGACCCGGCGCGCGTCCTCGCGGAATCCAGAGTTGTATGCAGGCTGACCGCAACAGGTCTGCCCTTGGGGGAAACGCACAGACAGACCGGCGCGCTCGATCAAGCGCATCGCCGCTAGACCCGCCTGTGGGTAGACCAGATCGATCAGACAGGTGCCGAAGACAAGGACGCGGTCCGGCTTGATCATTATTGCGTTATTGCTCCAGTGCCTGCATGCCTTTAGGTACGCTCGGATCATGCGGGGAGGCATGACGCGCCGCAAATCCCAGCGCATGACAGGCTGAAGTAGGCGACTGACTCAATGCCGGCCTCGATCGAGGTTCAAGCCGTATTTCGTGATTTTTCGATCAAGCGCCGGGCGCGAGATTCCCAGGATTTCGCAACTGCGAGCCTTGTGCGCGCGGGTATGATCCAGTACGCGTTGAATGTGTTCGGCCTCCACGTCGTCCAACGAGCGCAGGACCGCGTCTTCGACATCGACCGTCTCAGGCCCTTGTCGCGACGATCGCGTCGTCGGCAACTCCAGGAGGTCTGGCGTAATGACGCCATCCCGGGCGCCCACCATGGCGCGCGTCAGACTATTCTCGAGTTCCCGGACGTTACCGGGCCAGTCATAGGACATCAGACAGTCGAGTGCGGCGTCACTGATCGCGGGTGCGGACTTGTCGAGGCGAGCGGCGATACGCGCCAGCAACCCCTCGGCCAGTAATGGGACGTCTTCACGGCGGTCCCGCAATGGCGGCATCCCGATCTCAACGACCCGAAGCCGGTAGGCCAGATCCTCACGAAAGCGTCCGGACGAGACCTCGGCCATCAGATCTCGATTGGTGGCCGCGATGATCCGCGCGTTGCTGGTCAGCGTCTCGGTTCCGCCGACGCGCTCGAAGGAATGCTCTTGCAGCGCCCGCAAAAGCTTGGCCTGCACCGCCGGAGCCAGTTCCCCGACCTCGTCGAGAAACAGCGTGCCGTCGTTTGCCAGTTCCAACTTGCCCAGCTTCTTTCCTTGTGCACCGGTAAACGCGCCGCGCTCGTGACCGAACAGCTCGCTCTCCAGCAGGGTGTCCACGATCGCCGCGCAATTCACGGCCACGAAGGCGCCGGGCACGCCGCTGTGTTGATGGATGAGCCGCGCGACCACCTCTTTGCCGGTGCCGGACTCGCCGCTGATCAACACCGTCGTCGAGCCCCGGGCGCTGAGGGCGATCGCCTTGCTGACGGCGAGCATCGCACTGCTGCGCCCGATCAGGTCACGCTGGGGCATGGACGCTGTCTGAACGCGGGGTGCGGTCTCCCGCGCCAGCCGGCGCTGCTCCAGCAGTCCTTCGACAGTGCGCTGCAGCGTCTCGGTCTGCACGGGTTTATGGACGAAGTCAGCGGCACCGCGCTGGATGGCCTCAATGGCCAGTTCCAGGTCGTGCTGTCCGGTCATCATCACGACCGGCAGATGCGGGCTGATCGCGAGCAATTCCACCAGCAGATCACTTCCGGTGCCATCCGGTAACTGCTGGTCCAACAGCACCAGATCGAATCCGCCCTGGCCAACCTGTTCAAGACCGAGCGCGCAGGTTGCCGCCACCTCGACCTCACAACCCTCGTCCTCGAAGTGCAGGGCGAGCATCTGACCCAGTGCCGGGTCATCTTCGACGATCAGCATGCGTGCTTTCATGGTCGATCAGGATAGAGCGATGTGGCTGGCAATCAAGCGCGCATGCGCCGACCATCAATCAAGCCGCCGCACATCGATCTCGGTCTCGACCTCCTCAGACTCCCCATTACCCTTGAAGCTCTGACGGAAGCCGGTCAGATCGCTAAAATCCCGGCCCACAGCCAACCGGATGTAAGTATCGTCGGCGACAAGGCCATGCGCTGGATCGAACCCGCGCCATCCGCCGCCAGGGATCAGCACCTCCATCCAGCAATGCAGCGTCTGGGGACGAGGTTCCACATCCGCGGGATCATCGTCGTCGGGGTCGAAGTAGCCGGGATCGAGGTAACCACTGACGAAGCGCGCTGGCATGCCCCAGGACCGCACGATCGCGATCAACAAATGCGTGAGGTCCGCCGAGGTCCCGCCACGTCGCTCCACCAGGTCGCCGAGCGCCGTGACGGATGACTGCGCCGGATCGTGCTCAAACTCGGCCTTGGTCCAGTCGCAGGCCTCCTGACTCTGGGTCAGCAGAGCCAAGCCGGGGCGCCACCCGAGCGCGGCTCCGTCGTTCTCTCCAACCAGTTCCCGGAGCGGCAAGGTCTCGATCTCCGGCGTCAGGGCACTGCGGTGCAGCACGAAGTCCCAAAGTCGCGGTGCCTGGCGCAGACTGTCGCTGATCCAGAGCGGCTCACGCGCCGGGGCCACGGCGTCGAACTGGAACGGATTCATGAGCAGGGTATTGACCTCTGCGACCATACGCACCGAACAGTCATCGTGCGCACCGAGCAGCGCCGCAGAATGCAGCTGATTGCCGAAGCCGTCCCGATGGGACGCGACCTCGGCGGCCGGATCGACGCCTATCTCGATCTGCTCCAACCGCTGCCCTTCATCAGCCCAAGGCAGGATACGGCATTCAAAATGATGCTCGCGCACCGGGGAGCTAAAGCGTGCACGATCGGTCCGTTCGATTCGGTACCTCATGGGGCATCGCCGATGAGACTACCCGACGTCCCAGCCTCTGGGATCAGGAACTCGCCGTCGTATTCCTCGCCCATGTGGGCCTCGAAGTAGTCGACCTGCAGCGCGACCGTCAGGTCGGCCAGCAAGGCCAAGAAATCGTCCAGATACTCGTGCAGGCCCTGCTCTAACACCGCCCGGGGTGAGGTGCCGTCCAGGTGCGCGCGCAGGGCCGCCATGCGGTCTGTGACCGCATCGCCACGCGCAGGGCCGATGCGCTCAAGTGCGCGATCCAAGCCATCGACGCAGTAGCGCAACGAGCGCGGGAATTCGCCATCCAGCAGCACGAATTCAACGACGTCGATAGGCCGTATACCGGCCTGATACTTGCGTCGATAGGCCTCGAATCCGGACATGGATTTCAATAGCGCCCCCCACTGGTAGAAATCCAGCGGCGAGCCGACCAGGGTCAGGTCCGGCAGCAGCAGGTGGTAGCGCACATCGAGGATTCGCGCGGTCATGTCCGCGCGCTCCTGCAGACTGCCGAGCACGGTAAAATCGTAGGCCTCACCGCGCATCATCGTGCTTTGAGTCAGACCGAAGAACAGCGCGGACTCACGGTGGACGTACGCATAAAACTCGGCCGCACGCCAGGGCTGGAGCCGACTCTTCAAATGACGATCGGCGGACAGCCAGAACTCGTTGATGGCTTCCCACATCTCCTGGGAGATGCGATCACGCACCACGCGAGCATTCTCCCGCGCCGTCCTGAGGCTGCTGTAGAGAGAGCCAGGGTAGGCCTTGTCCTGGGTCAGAAGATTGATCACGCGCTGTACCGTCACTCTGCCGTCCGGATGGCGATCCAGATAGGTTTCGTCGGCGCCGACAATGGTCAGGAGTGGCGTCCACTGCATCTCTTCGGTGGCGCCTTCATCCGCCTCCAGCATGAACAGGACGTTGATGTCGAGAATACGTGCGGTGTCGTCGGCGCGCTCCAGGTTACGCGCCATCCAGTACAGGGATTCGGCGATACGACTCAGCATCAGTCAGCCAGCACCCAGGTGTCTTTGCTGCCGCCGCCTTGGGAAGAATTGACCACCAGGGAGCCCTTGGTCATGGCAACGCGCGTCAGACCGCCGGGGACGACGTCGATTTCGTTGCCGTAGATGATGAAGGGTCGCAGATCCAGGTGACGCGATTCCAACTCGCCGTCCAGGTAACAAACATGGCGAGACAGCTGCACCACCGGCTGGGCGATGTAATTGCGAGGATCGGCCTCGATCTTGGCTGCGAACACGGCGCGTTGGGCGGTCGTGGAACTCGGCCCCATCAGCATGCCGTAACCGCCGGACTCCGCGACGGCCTTGACCACCATGCGCTCCAGGTTGTCGAGGACATAGGCGCGATCCTCGGGCTTGGTCATCTGATAGGTAGGCACGTTGGCAAGGATCGGCGCCTCACCCAGATAGTAGCGGATGATCTCTGGCACATAGGCGTAGACGGCCTTGTCGTCGGCAATGCCCGCTCCCGGCGCATTCACCAGCGCGACATTGCCGGCGCGCCAGGCATTGATGATGCCCGCGACGCCCAGCACCGAGTCGCCGCGGAACACCAGCGGGTCGAGGAATTCGTCATCGACCCGGCGGTAGATTACGTCCACCTGTTTCAGACCGTGAGTGGTCTTCAGATACGCCTTGTCGTTGCGACAGACGAGGTCGCGTCCCTCGGCCAGTTCGACGCCCATCTCCTTGGCCAAAAAGGTGTGTTCGAAATAGGCCGAGTTATAGATACCCGGAGTCAGAACCACGATGCTTGCACGCTCCTTGCCCCGCGGCGACAAGTGGCGCAGCGCCTGCAGCAGCAGTGCCGGGTAATGCTCGACCCGGCGCACCCGGTAGCGGGCAAAAAACTCCGGGAGGATTCGCCGCTCCACCACGCGGTTCTCGATCATGTAGGAGACACCCGACGGCGTGCGTAGATTGTCTTCCAACACCAGGTAGCGACCATCCTCGTCGCGAATCAGGTCGACGCCGCTGATGTGCGTGTAGATGTCGTGAGGCGCGTCGATATCCATGATTTCGCGACGGAAGTCCTTGCCGCGATAGATTAATTGAGGCGGGATCACGCCGTCTTTCAGGATGCGCTGCCCGTGGTAGAGATCCTTCAGGAACAGATTCAGCGCGCGGATGCGTTGTTTGAGACCAGCCTCGATATGTGCC
Source organism: Thiohalocapsa sp. (assembly GCA_049670525.1). Lineage (GTDB taxonomy): Bacteria > Pseudomonadota > Gammaproteobacteria > Chromatiales > Chromatiaceae > Thiohalocapsa. Next base: position 20,057 of record JBATTL010000098.1, read on the forward strand.
CATTCGGCGGCGGTGATGATGCGCGGTAGGATATCGAAGGGCCAGACACGCTCAATGCCCTCGTCCTGGTTGGAATAGACCGTGAAGGTGACCCCTTCGGTGTGCAGGGCCAGATGCGCCTCGCGCGACTTGTCGCCGAGCAGGTGTTGACCGGTCTGCTGGATGTGTTCCCACATCGGCAGATAGTGCTCGCGCGGGGAGAAATCGTCCTGGTAGAACTCGTGAAAGGCCATCGGCTGTCCACCGCCGGTGGCGCGCCGGGCGGTGTCGGGGCGCATGCTCTGGAATTGGCCGCTTCCGACTTGGAACTGGCTCATCATCGCGACCCATCCCCCCAACACTTGACTCCCACTGTTACCCTAGGCTTGCAGTTAGCGCGCCAGAAGCTCTGCACCGGAATGCCTAACGCTCGGAGAGTTCTTGACCCGAGTCGCCCCGTTTGGGTGCGAACCCCCATCCGCGACGTTCCGTTTCGGTGCAGAGCCAGGCCGCTGCTCGGGGCATTTGTTGCGGCGCATCAAACACCCGATCTCAACGGAACATTTCTTACTCTGCGCTGGTAATCTACGCATCCCTCAGCCTCCCAAATTGCCATCGGAGCCCGGCGTACATGTCGATCCTCGTCGCCATCAACCATAAGACCGAATATCGATTCGACCGCATGGTCGAGCTCGGGGCCCACACCGTGCGGCTGCGCCCCGCACCGCACTGCCGGACGCCGATCAGATCGTACTCGCTGCGCATCGAGCCCGAGGATCATTTCATCAACTGGCAACAGGACCCGTTCGGCAACTATCTGGCGCGGCTGGTCTTTCAATAAAAGACAAAGAAGCTGAGCGTCGAGGTGGACCTGATCGCAGAGATGATCACGATCAATCCGTTCGACTTTTTCGTCGATGAGTACGCCTACAAATTCCCATTCAGCTACGACAAGCAGCTGACCAAGGAGCTGGCCCCCTATCTGGAGCTGAAGGAAGACGACAGGCTGCTCAAACAATGGCTCCAGGGCGTCGACCGCACCCCCCGTGAGATCGTCTACTTCCTGGTCGACATCAACAAGCGGCTGCAAGAGGACATCGGCTACGTCATACGCATGGAGCCGGGCATCCAAAGCTGCGAGCAGACCCTGCGCTTGGGCAAGGGCTCCTGTCGGGATACCGCCTGGGTGCTGGTCCAGGTGCTGCGCCATTTGGGTCTGGCCGCGCGCTTCGTCTCCGGGTACCTGGTGCAGTTGACCGCTGACCTGGAGGCGCTGGACGGCCCCAGCGGGCCGGAGCGCGATTTTACGGACCTCCACGCCTGGACCGAAGTCTATGTGCCGGGTGCGGGCTGGATCGGCCTCGATCCCACCTCCGGCCTGTTCGCCGGCGAAGGCCACATCCCATTGGCATCCACACCGGACCCGGTCTCCGCGGCGCCCATCACCGGCGCGACCGACCAGTGCGAGGTCAACTTCTACTTCCACAACCGCGTCAAGCGCATCCACGAGGACCCGCGCGTCACGAAGCCGTACACCGACGAGCAATGGAGCGCCATCGAGTCCCTCGGTCATAGTGTCGATGCGGAACTGGCGGACAACGACGTGCGCTTGACCATGGGCGGCGAGCCCACCTTCGTCTCCATCGATGACATGGAAGGCGCCGAATGGAATATCGCCGCACTCGGCCCGACCAAGAAACTGCTGGCCGAGGATCTGCTGCTGCGTCTCAAACGCCACTTCGCGCCGACAGGCTTGCTGCACATCGGTCAGGGCAAATGGTATCCCGGCGAGCAATTGCCGCGCTGGGCGCTGTCCTGCTATTGGCGCAAGGATGGCGAGCCGGTATGGCGCGACGAGGCGCTGCTGGGCACCGAACGCGACAAATACGACCACGGACCCGCGGAGGCCGAGCGCTTCATCGAGGCGCTTGCCGGCAAGCTCGGCGTCAAGCCCGAATACGCC
>JBATTL010000099.1:0-1649 GCA_049670525.1 Thiohalocapsa sp.
TACTATCAGATCCACCTGGACCGGGACCTGTTCGACGACTGGACCCTGCGCAAGGTTTGGGGCGGCATCGGCTCACGCCGCGGTCGTATGCACAGCACCGGGGTTAGCTCCTATGCGGAAGGCATCGCGCAGGTCCGCGCAATTTCCGAGCGCCGCACCAAGCGCGGCTACCTCAGCGTTCCGGCGCATTGAGATAAGATGGCACTGCACCTGTTTGCCGAGCCTCTTTGGTGGCGTCCACAACCTGCGTCTTTACCGCTTCGCTTTGAGTTTTGAGCAAAACCCGCTCATAATCGAGCTTGGCGATACCCTATGAGGGGATTGCTCGGACCAAATCCCAAACGGGAGTGGCTTCGTTAAGGCCAGAACGTGATCTCGACTGGCTTCCGTTTCGACCTCGGATCTGGGGCGATCGGGTTTCTTGTGATTATTCAACAGGAACCGATTATGCCCAACTCTCCTTCGAAGTACCGTCTCGCCGCATTCAAACGTCAACAAGGCCGTTGCTATTACTGCGAGTCTCCAATGTGGCTGGAGCATCCGGCCCAGTTTGCAAAAACCTTCAGCATCACCGGCCGGCAGACCAAGCGACTGCAGTGTACCGCCGAGCATTTGCTGGCCCGGCAGGATGGTGGCAGAACCTCTCGCAACAACATCGTCGCCGCTTGCTTTTTCTGTAACAGCACTCGGCACCGTATGTCATCTCCACCAGTGCCAGATAGATACCGACAGCACGTTCTTCGCCGGATGCGGGCCGGCAGATGGCATCCGAAGAGTCTTCGGCGCTTGCAGGCTCGTCCCGCTTAAACTCACAGTCAGGGCATGCTGCCGTCTTCTCGATAAGAGGGTGAAATGGACATACGCCAGTATGGCGGGCGTCTACGCTGATGCCCACATCCGGGCGGCGATATTGTGCTGCTCCTCCCCCAGGGCATTGGCATAGATGGCCGTGACTTCCAGGCTCGCATGGCCCATCCACTTCGAGAGTATGTTGAGCGGTACGCCGCAGCCGATAGCGTGGACGCCGTAGCCATGGCGAAGCCCCTTGGGACACTTGTGGGGACCGTCGGCGATTCCCGCCACGTGCATCACTTCCTTGATCCGGCGGAAGGCGGTCGTGCGCGACCAGGGCCATAAGGGAATCTCCGCTCTGGCCTTCCTCTTGCGTTTTCCTCCTTCCTGGATGCCGTGCACCATGTCGATGGTATCGAGCGTATCCTGCGGCATCGGAACGGCCCGGTAGACGCCGGCGCGGCGCTTCTTTAGCGTCTCGAAGACGATCGCGCGTCCGGAGAAGTCGAAGCTCCTGGGCGTGAGCGCCAGGGCTTCGGAGATACGGCAACCGGTATAGGCGAGTACCAGGCAGAAGGTGCGCACCTCGCGCTCGGCGCCGTTCGCCGCTTCGATGAAGGCGTCGCGCTCCTCGGCGGTCAGATACAGGCGCCGGCCCTGGGGATCGAACAGCTCCATGAAATTCTACTTTTGAAACAGATCTTATGACCTTCTGTTTCAATAGCGGAGTCCGGCGCGCCGGTCAATAGGTTTTCCGAAGAGTGCGGCCTTGTTATGATGTGATCAACCGTAGCATTCAGCGCCGAATTGGTCGATTTTCTCCCAGAACTGCGCCCATCGTCCGGCCGTTTGGGTCA
>JBATTL010000100.1:0-6228 GCA_049670525.1 Thiohalocapsa sp.
GCGTCCCGCTTCAGATCGGCCAGGTCGCCGATGCCGCCAATGCCAATTGTCTCGACCGCGCAAGGGTTGTTAAATGCGGCTTGTTCGATACGCGTGCCGAGGTCTTCCGCCAGCCGCGCCATGCGGGCATCCGTTTCCGACGCCAGATCCGTGGCAAGCTGCTCCAGCGTCTCGCCGACTCCGGTGCCAGTGAACAACCGGCGTTCCAGCTCGTCGGCCATCAACGTGCCGAAATCGCCGACCGCAAGCGCGGCCAGGCGCTGGTATTCGCCGATGACCGTGAAGTACCAATCCAGATAGTCTTCGACGCCCAGCTCGACACGACCAAACAAGGCGTTGAGATCGGCGTCGATGCGCTGCTCCGCGGCCGCGATTGCCTCGCGATGTACCTGCTGGAAGCGGTTGTCCAGTTCGCTCGACAGCGCCGCCAGCTCCGGATCGCGACGGCATGGATTGCTCCAGGCGACAATCGCGCGCGCCTGCTGTTCGAGCGTCGAGGGGTCGAAGTGCCGCAGCTTGTTGATCGCGTACAGATAAGGCACCGCGAGCAGCAGAATCGTGTAGATGAAGGCCGTCGAGACGATGCCTCCGGTGGGGTGGCCCTGATGGCGATCAGTCCCGGAAGTCCGGGCGCGCCGTTGCTCCACAAGTGCCAACATGCCAAGCAGCAGGCTTGTGAAGAGCCAAGCCAGCAGACCGGCCCGCATCAGAAACAGCGCCCAGGTGGCGAGTTTCAGCGCCGGGTCCGGCAGACTCGGAATCACCAGTTGCGAGGCGTGCCAGGAGAGGGCCTGCGCGGCCGCCAGTGCACCCGTGAGCCAACCCGCGATCTCGCATTGGGACTGCACCGCGCTCTGCTGGAATGCAGTTTCGGCGACACCGTGCCAGGGCGTGCCGCGGCTATCTGCTACACCGCTGATGGCGAAGTCGACGGTGAGGAAGGCCACGGTCAACAGCAGCAGATTCAGCACCATCAACGGCCAGCGGCGGGCGAGGAGACCGGCCTTGTCCGTTTGTACATCGCGGGCGAGGCGCCGCTGTATCGGGTCGACGACCAGCGACAGCAGCAGCACGTCCAGTGCCAGCGCGACCCAGTGTTCCGGGCGCAGCAGAGCCGCCAGCGGCAGCAGCAGGAACGTCAGCACGAGGGCGACGAGCGCGGCGATGGCTTGGATCAGCCAGCCGCGAGCGAACCATCGCTTGATCCCGCTCTGTTCTCGGGTGACGCCTTCAAGCCAGAGCCGGCGGGCGAACAATGCGTTGCCGGCCTGATAGGCCCAGATGGGCCAGGCCAGAGGAATGGCGATTGGCAAGAGCGCCCAGCAGGGCAAGCGCGTGTATGCCAGCGCGCAGACATAGAGCAGTGTTGCCGCCAGACCCAGACTGAGTAGTCGCCTTAGGGGGTCCTGGCCACGCATTGGGTATCAGGGGCTTGCAGACTGGCTGCGCGGCCGTTTGCCTCAGGCCGTCGGGGCTACCAGGGTATCGGCGCCCCATGCCGGAAGAAGCCGCCGCTCGGTCCATCTTCAGGCAGCGTCGCGGCCCAGACGATACCCTTGGCACCCTCTTCGACGGTCAGCTGCGCATCCGGCCCGCCCATGTCGGTTCGAACCCAACCGGGGCAGACCGAGTTGATCTTGACGTCGGTGCCCTGGAGTTCGTCGGCGAAGATGCGCGTCACGGCATTGAGCCCCACCTTTGACAGGCGGTAGCCCGGACAATGTCCGTTCATGTCGCTGAGCTGGCCCATCCCGGAGGAAACATTGACCACCCTCCCGTTGCCCTGCATCAGCGGGATCAAGAGCTGGCACAGGTGGATGGCCGCCAGGGTATTCGTCTCCATGCCCACGCGGATGGTCTCCAGGTCCGACTCGAAGATGCTCGCAGCCGCGCTGCCGGGACTCGAATCCGGAAAGATGCCAGCGTTGTTGACCAGCACATCGATACGCCCGAATTCGGTTTTCAGATAGTCCCGCAGGTCCTGCACCGAAGCCGGTGCCGTGACGTCCAGACGACGAAAACGGACGTCCTGCCCGTTCGCAGCCAGGCGCTCGGCGGCGGCCCTACCCTCGGCCTCGCGCCGGGCGGTCAGCACCACGCGGTAGCCCTTCGCTGCAAGCTGGCGGACGGTCTCGAGACCAAGTCCGCGGTAAGCGCCGGTGACGACGGCGGTCGGGCTTTGGGTCATGGTTGTCCTCCTGTTATCGGTTGATATTGCGCCGCTCCCGACGGCCCAGACAGGCGCCCACGATCGGCGTCAGTGCCGCAGCCAGTCGCCACCGGATGAGTCGTCCGAGGGATCACTCCAAACGTCGGACTCGCCGTCTGGAAGTTCCCCCAGGGGTTCGGGAATGCGGTGGTTCTCGTCGAACCAGTCGCCGAGGTCGATCAGCCGGCAGCGCTCGCTGCAGAAGGGTCGCCAGGTGGAAGCCGGCTCCCATGTCACCGGGCGGCGACAGGTGGGGCAGGTGACGGTCTTTGTCATCTTATCCTTCTCGACGCTGCTCAGAACACGCAGCAAGTCAGCGTGAAGTCCACATCCTCGCGCATCTGCGACGGACGCGCCGCACCGTCCGCATGCAGGAAGCGAATACTGAAGCGATTCCTGTGGCCGCTGATCTCCGGGAACAAGGACAGCTCCGGCGCGATCCCGACCCGCACCAGCTGTGCCGGCGCCTGGGTGTCCAGCGCCTCCTGGAAGAACCCGGCCTCGGCCACCAGCGATCGGGGGTTGGCGCTGGTTCGCGCCAGCGACAGCAGCAGACTGATTGCCTTGCTGACCGACTCCATCGGAGCAAGCCAATGACGCAGTCGCGCGGCACGCACGTCCGCCGACTGCGTCAGCAAGAAATGATAGTAGGGCAGATCGAAACTGCAGGCACCACCTGGGATGGTGCTGCGCTGTGAAACTGCCTTCAGGAACTCGTTCTCGCGGGCGTCGGCGCCGATGGGGCCATCGAGCTCGTGAATACCACCAGCGGCTTGCTCCAGTTCCGACATCACGCCGCGCAGGGCCGCCGGATCAACGCCCGGCTGGTTGCCGATACGCGTTAGCGTCGACAGGTTACGGTCGATCTCCTTCAGCAGCTCGGTCTTGATGTCCGCACGCGCGGTCATGGCCAGAATGTCCAGCAGGCCCTCGATGGCGGCGCGCGTATTCCAGTGCTCGGGCTGGGGCGCGAAATACCCCACCTTCTCGAACAGATGCTCCAGCCGCAAGAAGGTGCGAATGCGCTCGTTCAGTGGGTGTTCGAAGATCATCTGGCTTGACACGGGAAGGCTTCCTCCGGGCGTTGCGTGCGGCCCGATCGCGTGCTTGGTCTGAATTCGGTCCGCCCGTGCTTGGCGCTGCTGTCGGGTCTAAAATGCGGCTCACGCCAGCGCGGGCGCAGGGAAAACACAGGGACGGCAGCAGGGCGCGGGCTAGGTCCGGTCAAGGCTCGGAGAGCAGCAGGACGAATGCGCTCGCAATTTCGCCTCGATTCTCCGGCATTCAAGAGACGCGGTAAAGCGAGTATCCGATTGTCGGCCGGTGAAAGGGGCTCCGTTGCCCAACCGACAGGCACGGCCACGATGCTAAACTGCAATGCTTGATGCGGGTCGCAGGGGACCCGCGCGACGCCTCCGCGCCGGCTTCGGGCCAACCATCGTTGCGGCCCCCGGCCGGGGCACGAACCAGCATCCGACGACGAGGGTTTCATGGCCGGACACAGCAAATGGGCCAACATCAAGCATCGCAAAGCGGCCCAGGACAAGAAACGCGGCAAGATTTGGACCAAGCTCATCCGTGAGGTCACGATCTCCGCGCGCGAAGGCGGTGGCGATCCCGGTAGCAATCCGCGGCTGCGGCTGGCGATGGACAAGGCCTTTGGCGCCAACATGCCCAGGGATACCGTCGATCGGGCCATCAAGCGCGGCGCCGGCGCCGATGACGGCGACAACTACGAGGAGATCCGCTACGAGGGCTATGGCCCCGGCGGCGTCGCGGTGATGGTGGACTGCATGACAGACAACCGCAACCGCACGGCCTCGGAGGTGCGCCACGCCTTCACCAAGCACGGTGGCAACCTCGGTACCGACGGCTCGGTCTCCTACCTGTTCACCAAACAGGGCGTGATCAGCTTCCAGCCCGGTACCGACGAGGACGCCATGATGGATGCGGCGCTTGAGGCTGGCGCCGAGGACGTCCTGGTCAACGATGACGGGTCGCTCGACGTCATCACGACCCCGGAGGAGTTCTCCGCCGTCTGCGATGGACTTAGCGCGGCGGGCTTCGACACCAGCGTCTCCGAGGTCTCCTATAACGCCTCCACCCAGGCGGAACTCGACCTCGAAACCGCGCAGAAGCTGCAAAAGATGGTCGACGCGTTGGAAGATCTCGACGACGTGCAAGAGGTCTACAACAACGCCGACATCGCCGGCGAGATCCTGGATCAGCTTGAATAGCCCAAGCTCGAATCCCCCGAGCTTGCGGCCCCAGCGCCCGCTGCGTCATCGCATCCTCGGCATCGACCCGGGCTCGCGCAACACAGGCTATGGCGTCATCGACACCGACGGCCAGCGCAGCGCGCGCATCGCGAGCGGCTGCATCCGGGTCGGCCAGCATCCCTGGCCGGACCGCTTGGGTCTGATCTTCGACCAAATCGCTGCACTGGTGGCGGAGCACAGACCCCACGAGATGGCGGTCGAGCAGCTCATCTTCGCCCGCGACCCCACCGCGGCTCTGAAGATCGGCCAGGCACGCGGCGCCGTGCTCTGCGCCGGGCTCAAGGGTGGCGTCACGGTGCACGAATACAGTCCAAAGTCCGTCAAGCTCGCCGTGGTCGGCAGTGGCGGCGCCGAGAAGAACCAGGTGCAGCATATGGTCCGCATCCTGTTGTCGCTGGACGCCCAGCCCGGCGAGGATGAGGCCGACGCACTCGCCATTGCCCTCTGCCATGCGCACTCGATGGGCATTCCCCAACGCAAGCGCGCCGCGGCCTCGTGGCGCGATTTCCAGCCATGATCGGCCGACTGCGCGGTCAGATCATCGCCAAGCACCCGCCCCAGGTGCTGATTGACGTCGGCGGTGTCGGCTACGAGGTCGAAGCGCCCATGTCCACTTTTTACGACCTGCCCGCAGCCGGTGAGCCGGTGACATTGATCACGCATCTGGTCGTGCGCGAGGACGCTCATGTGCTCTACGGCTTCCTGCGCGAGCAGGACCGCGCCCTGTTTCGCAATCTGCTCAAGGTCACCGGCGTCGGCGCCAAGATGGCGCTCGCGATACTCTCCGGGATGGATGCGCAGCGTTTCGCGCTCTGTGTCGAGCAGGAGGACCTCACCGCGCTGAGCCGCCTGCCCGGCATCGGGAAAAAGACCGCTCAGCGTCTGGTGATGGAAATGAAGGACCGCGTCGCCAACCTGGGCGGCACCCCAGGTGTCATTGGCACCGCGCGACCAGCGCTCGCCGCAGCCGGAAACGACGCCCTAAGCGATGCCGTCAGCGCCCTGGTCGCGCTCGGCTACAGACCCGCGGACGCCAATCGCATGGTCCGCGCAGTAGCCGGCACGACTCCGGCGCCCGAACTGACATCCGAGGAAATCATCCGCGCCGCGCTTAAGGCGGCGGGACCGAGCTGAGCGGGCTAGATTCAGGCAACGGTCTGAATCGCATGATGGACCGCGCGTTCCAGCTCGTCGGATGGCGTCACCACGACGTCGCGGCCACCGACGGAGGTGGTAAACCGCTCCGCGGCGTCGCTTTGCTCGTACGCCTTCTTAAGCTCGCCGACAAGGCTCTCCAGGCGGGTCGGGGGCACGCCCTTCTCTTCCACGAGGTTCTTGAAGTTACTCACCTTGCCATCATGAATCCAGGCGACACCAAACTTTTTTGGGGGTTTGCCGATAAAGACATAAGCGGCATGTTCGGCGGGGATGAGTTCCAGACGGTCTTTGGTTTTTCTCATCAGGGTTTCGAGTTCTGGGCGCACTGCTTCGACACGGCCGGACGCGTAATGACCAGAGTCCAGCGGCGGAAAATCCGGCGCTCCCCCACCAAACAACTTATTCACAAGTCCCATAGCAGGTTCCTCTCAGTTGACCAGGATTGGTAACAAAAAACTTAGCAACGAAAGGGGAATGTTTCAAATCCTTAGGCGATTGCCGGAAACTTTCGTACCAGATGACGCAGGATCGACGTTTGCCTTCAAGGAGGTCCGGCGCGCGCACAGCAGGCTATGCGCGCGC
>JBATTL010000101.1:0-3248 GCA_049670525.1 Thiohalocapsa sp.
GTGCAATCCCAGGCCAGTAAACGCAGCACTCTCGCAGGGCCAAGGGCCTTATCCGCCTTGAGGGCGGCGACCACTCCCTGGCCGCGCGGCAGGTGGGTCAGATACCGCCCGAGGAGCATATTCGCCCGATCTACTGGGTAGAGGCGCCCCGGCATCAGGGCAAGCAGCGGGGAGTTGTTCAGGCGCGTCAGGTCGTTGCGCTCGATCAGCGCACGGATCGGAGCGGACTCCACCAGCTCACCGCCTGCCTACATGCAATTGAGCATTTGGTCGCAGCGAACCAGGGCCTGTTCACCGATGGCATAGATCGTCCGCTTATAGGTATTGGCGGCGAGCAGTGTTCGGTCGGCCGCATGCCGGCGAAACACCGACGCCCCATGAAAACCCCGTGGCGGCAGACCAAGCGCATCCAGCACACTGATTGCGACATCCACCTGGCCGAACAGACCTGGTTGCTCCATTGGCTGCAAGCCGGCACCGAGCGCCAACAGATAGCCGTGATTGGACGGCGGCATCTGCGTCCTATCCTGATCGGCGCTCGAGCTTATGCCCGCTGTCACGCCTCCAATTCCATCCCCGATACTCCCGTTTCCGATGGAGCTCGATTCATCCGATGTGATCAGCACCAGGGTATCTTCGAGAAGACCCTGGACGCGAAGTTGTTCGACGAACCATGCCACTGAGTCACTTGCGAAGGCGAACGCGCGCGCCTTGTCATTGCTGCTGACAGGGGTCCTATACGGCGGATGGGTGCCCGAGGTGAGCAGTGTCGTGAACGTGCGCTGGTCCGCATGAGCATTTAGATCGTCAAGTGCATGCCGGAAAAGCGTGCGGTCATCGAGCCCCCAAGGCCCATCCGCGCCGCCGGAGGCCAACTCGTGCTGACCCTTCACAACCGTGAATCCCACCGCCTGCGCGAACAGATCCTTGGTCATGTAGCCTAAATCGGCAGACTGCAAAAAAGCGGTCCGAAAACCGGCATCGCGCAACTCCGCGGGCAAGCACCGCTGTTGCAGACCGGAAAGCGCAACCAGATGCGACTTCGCCTCGGGCGTCAACAGGTTTGGATAGGCGCCGCAGAGCAGCGCGAACAGCCCGCGATGGGTCTGGCGCTGATGGGCGACGAATCGGCGTACGACCAGACCCTCACGCTCCAGGTCACGGATCTCCGGCGTGGCCCCCGAGGCGGCGATCTCAGCACTCAGACCCTCGATCAGAACCAGCACCACATGCTTTGGTACCCTGAGCGCCTGCAGTGGCGCGCCTTCCGACGCCGGAACCAATGTGCGGCCATCGACCACAGCCGCCCCCGACTCGGGCAATTTCGCGTCCCACCAGAACTGATGCTCGAGTAGATTCCGTGCGTACCAATGCGCGCTGATGCCGGGCGTGAACAAGGCGGTTGCGACGAGGAAGACCGAAAACACGGGCAACAGCGCTGTCAACAGGCGCGATGGGGCCTGGAAAGGCCGCAGCCGGCCCCGGACGACTTCAAGTGCACCGATCCAAGCAAGATTTAGCGCCAACAAACCGCCGAATACTCCATCCCCGATCAAGGCCGCCAGGAAGCTGTCGTCGATCGCCAACTCGGCATGACTGACCGCGGGATAGGCACCATTGATCAACAGATGCGCCTCAGTCGCGGACAGTAGCGTCGCGATCAGGCCAAGACAGCACCAACGCAGCCAGCGCGAACCAAGGCGCTCCGCGATAGCAAACAGCAACCAGACGAGGACGAAATTCGACAATGCGCCGCGAAAAAGCGCCGGCAGACTGGGCTGGTCGGCGGCAAGCCCGACGCAGACGAGCAGAGACAGCGCGGCGAGAAAGGCCTGGATAGTCGGCACGAATGGACTCCGGTCAAGAAATCACGATTGTCGCGTTGAACCATCACGCCTGATCCCGACACACCGACCTGAACGACGCTCGTCCACTGCGTGCGACGCCGTATCAGGGACTGGCACCGTGGCCGCGATCCAACCGACCCCGGTGAGGAATGCAGTGTGTCCGGATGACGTCCCCTAGGCATCTCGACCGACCGCATCCTGAGCGGAGCCGCGGTTTGGGGATTCCTAGCCAGAACCTGCAAGAAACCGAACAGAGCGGTTTCTCCTTTCATTCATCGGCACGCGCTGAGGCGCCGAGACTGGCGGAGCATACCCTGCGCACTGGCAAGCTGCTTCATCGCATCGTCCCTTGGCAAATATCCGGGCGGCCCGACAAAAAATGTCACTCCTTGACAAGAAACGACGGCAGGTCTTGCGAATCACCAGAGTTACTGAACTGGATCAACCAGCTTACACATAAAGTTACCCAATATAATACAGAATGTTAGGCGTAATCAGTATCGACTTCGGGCGATTTTGGCTAGCTGGCCTCACAATTGCTCTGGTAATAATCGCAAGGTGCTAATCGCCCATCGCGCTCTCGCTGGGGCACGAGCATCCTTCAGCAGAGCCATTCATTCAGAAACAACTGAGATTCGGAGAGCAGGTATGAAACGTTATCAACAGTCAGGCTTCACACTCATCGAACTGATGATCGTGGTCGCCATCATCGGCATCTTGGCAGCCATCGCCATTCCGTCCTACATGGACTACACCAAGCGGGCCAAAGTCTCCGAGCTGATTCTTGCTGCTTCGCCTTTGAAGCTCGGAGCGTCTGAATTTAGGGTATCAGAAAGCGATTGGCCCGCCACTTCAGCCGCGGCTGGGTTCAGCAGCCCATCATCTGCGATCATCGCCTCTATCACTTGGGACGGGACAAATCAGATCTTAATGACCGGCACAGGTGCTATCGACTCAGTGACGCTTACACTTTGGGGTACCGTTTCAGGCAGTGCAGTTCAATGGGATTGCTGCCGAGCGTCTGGTGACACCGCCAATGACCGGCTGAGACCTGCAAATTGCCGCGATGATTGCGGGGGTACTCTCGGCACGAAGGATATCAACTAACCGCGCCGAAGAGATCATGGCCTCATAGCCAGCGGCTTATGTACCTACACAACTAGTATTGTAGTCTGCAAACAGCGTGGCTACTGGTCTCAGATACTCAGCAGGGCACCTAGAAACAGGTGCCCTTCTTCTGGGCGTCGTCGTTCTCGGACTGACCATAATCACTTACTGGCCAGGGTTAGCTGGCCCCTTCCTGCTCGATGACCGGGCGAACATCCCGCAGACCCGCATTAGCGAGCTGACCGCACACACCATCGCGCAACCCTTCCTGTCGGGCGAACGCCTGCTGGGTGC
>JBATTL010000102.1:0-4788 GCA_049670525.1 Thiohalocapsa sp.
GCCATGGTCTGCATGCCATAACAGATGCCGAGCACCGGAACATCGAGGTCGAAAATCAGCGGGTTGGCGCGTGGTGTCTCGATCGCGTGGACGGATTGCGGGCCGCCGGAGAGGATGACACCCTTCGGCGCGAAGTCTCGGATCGCCTGCGGTTGCATGTCCCAGGGATGGAGCTCGCAGTAAACCCCAGCCTCGCGCACGCGCCGGGCGATGAGCTGCGTGTATTGAGAGCCGAAGTCCAGGATCAGGATTCGATCGGCATGAATGTTGTTATCGGTCGGCATGGTGAATGCAGCGGCTTGGACGCGAGGTGATGGACGGGATTGCCGCAGGAGGGATGTGCGGGCCGAGGGCCGCACGCATGGATGCAACGCTCGTTCTTTGACACTCAGTTTTCGATTCGGTAGTTCGGCGCTTCCTTGGTGATCTGCACGTCGTGCACGTGGGACTCACGCATGCCGGCGCCGCTCACGCGCACGAACTGAGGCTTGGTACGCATTTCCTCAATGGTGCGGCAGCCGGTGTAACCCATGCTCGACGCGAGTCCACCCAGTAGCTGGGTGATGACATTGAGCACGCTTCCCTTGTAGGGCACACGGCCTTCGATGCCCTCGGGGACCAGCTTCTCCTTTTCGGTGCCTTCCTGGAAGTAGCGGTCGCTGGATCCTTCCTTCGCGCCCATGGCACCGAGAGAGCCCATGCCGCGGTAGGATTTGTAAGACCGGCCCTGGTAGATCTCGATTTCGCCGGGCGACTCATCGGTCCCGGCGAACAGGCCGCCGATCATGACGGTGCTGGCGCCAGCAGCGACGACCTTGGCAAGGTCGCCGGAGTAGCGCAGACCACCGTCGGCGATAAGCGGGATGCCGGTTCCGGCCAGGGCCTCGTTGACGTTGGAGACCGCGGTGATCTGGGGTACACCGACACCGGCGACGATGCGCGTCGTGCAGATGGAGCCTGGGCCGATGCCGACCTTGACGGCGTCCGCGCCGGCCTCGACCAGCGCGCGCGCAGCATCCCCGGTGGCGATATTGCCGCCAATGACCTGAAGGTCAGGAAAATGATCCTTGATCCAACGGATGCGATCGAGAACGCCCTGGGAATGGCCATGAGCGGTATCCACGACCAACACGTCCACACCGGCCTCGACCAGCGCGGTGACGCGCTCCTCAGTCCCTATGCCGACAGACACCGCGGCTCCAACGCGCAGCCGTTCGCGATCGTCCCGGGAGGCCTTGGGGAAGTCGGCTGCCTTTTGGATGTCCTTGACTGTAATCAGCCCGCGCAGTTCGAATGCGTCGTTGACCACGAGGACCTTTTCGATCCGGTGTTTGTGCAGCAGACGAAGCACCTCGTCACGGCTGGCGCCCTCCTTGACCGTGACCAGACGTTCGCGCGGGGTCATGATGGCGGAGACCGGCGCGTCCATGCGGGTCTCGAAGCGCAGGTCTCGGCTGGTGACGATGCCGACCAGGTGGCCGCCTTCCGTCACCGGCACGCCGGAGATATTGTGGGAGCGGGTGATGGCGAGCACCTCGCCGATACTCAGTTTTGGGCCGACCGTGATCGGGTCGCGGATGATGCCGCTCTCGTAGCGTTTGACAGCCTGAACCTCACGCGCCTGGCGCTCCGCGGACATGTTCTTGTGGACGACGCCGATGCCGCCTTCGAGCGCCATCGCAATGGCGAGGCGCGCCTCAGTGACCGCGTCCATGGCGGCGGACACCAGCGGGATCTTGACGTCGATTTCGCGCGTCAGCTTGGTACTGAGATCCACCTCGCTGGGCACGATGGCGGAGTGGGCTGGGACGAGCAGGACGTCGTCGAAGGTGAGGGCTTCCCCGAGCATGCGCATGATGGGCCTCCGGCGGCAGATAGATCTCGAAAAGTTAACCTCTTATGATAGGAATTCAATGCGGCGGGGTAAACTAGTTGCGACCTCTGATCTCGCCGCGAGCGAAATCAGACGCTCTGGAGCAACCCGCGTTTGGCGTCAGCGCCACGCTGTCGTGCCTTCCTGTCCGCAACGATCCAATCCCTGCGCCGCCCCGCGGTGGCAATGGCCGTAGCCTCCGATCAGGCCGAGAGCAACCATGTCGTTTGCCGCAACCGCAGAAACTCTCGT
This sequence comes from Thiohalocapsa sp., assembly GCA_049670525.1. GTDB lineage: Bacteria > Pseudomonadota > Gammaproteobacteria > Chromatiales > Chromatiaceae > Thiohalocapsa. The sequence continues at coordinate 2,126 of JBATTL010000102.1, forward strand.
CGATTTCACCCGTGACATCTGGAGCGTGTCGCGCCTCAACGCCGAGGTACGCGCGGTGCTGGACGGGAGCTTTCCACTGCTCTGGATTCAGGGTGAATTGTCGAACCTGTCCCAGCCCGCATCCGGGCATCTCTATTTCACCCTCAAGGATGAGGCGTCGCAGGTGCGCTGCGCGATGTTTCGGTTCAAACGCCGCCTGCTCCAGTTCAAGCCGGGCAACGGCGATCAGGTGTTGATTCGTGCGCGAATCGGTCTCTACGAAGCACGTGGCGACTACCAATTATTGGTGGAGCACATGGAAGCGGCCGGCGAGGGTGCGCTGCGGATCGAGTTGGAGCGACGCAAACGCGTGCTCGCCGCAGAGGGTCTGTTCGATGAATCCGCCAAGCGCGCACCGCCCGCTTTTCCCCGTCAGGTAGGTCTCATCACGTCCGCCAGCGGTGCGGCCCTGCATGATCTGCTCACCGTGTTGGGACGACGCCTCCCGCTACTCCCGGTCTTGATCTATCCGGTTCAGGTGCAGGGTGAGGTCGCGGTGAAGACCCTCATCGAAGCCTTGGAGCTTGCGAGTCGCCGGGCCGAATGTGACCTGCTCATCCTCGCTCGTGGCGGCGGTTCGCTGGAAGATCTGATGGCGTTCAACGACGAAGGCCTTGCAAGGGCGATTCGCGCGTCGGACATCCCTGTCATCACCGGTATTGGCCACGAGATCGACGTCAGCATTGCCGATCTCGCCGCCGACCGAAGGGGTGCGACGCCGTCCTCCGCGGCCGAACTGGCGACACCATCAAAGGTGCAGCTCGCGCAGCAGTTGGGTGTGTTGCAGCAGCGCCTGGCGTCGTCGCATCGCCGGAACCTGGAGTCCCTCAGACGTCAGCTGGAGCATGCGTCGAGACAGCTCCAGCTGCTGCATCCGATCGCTCGTCTGGAGCAGATCTCGCAGACTCTGGATCGGCTCGAGCATCGAATGAAGACGAGTCTCTTGGCGAGGACTGCGGCAGCCGATACATCCCTGCAAACGATTAGAACTCGTCTGAAACGTGCGACGCCCCTGCTGCGCGTGCAATCCGAACTGAGGTCGCTGCAAGCGCAACATCTGCGGCTGAACAAGGCCGGTGGTCATCTCGTGTCCACGCGGTCCGCGCAGCTCGCGATCACCGCACAACGACTCAACACCCTGAGCCCGCTGGCGACCCTCGGGCGTGGGTACGCCATCGTGAATCTGCTGGAGACCGGAGGATTGGTTCGAGACGCAACCAAGGTGCCGGATGGCGCTCGGATCGGAGTGAATTGCGCGGCGGGCCAGTTAATCGCCACGGTCGAAGAATCGTTCGACCGATAGCGAGAAAGCGATTCCCGCCGGGCGCTATGATCCAGCCACTTCGGTGATTGAAAACGGCGTCGAAATCTCGCATCGGGCGGGAACTGCTGCAGGTAAGAACATGCCCTGATGGTGTGGGGTGAATTGGTGCCGGTTCTCAAGCGATATTCTGGCGGCAAGCTTTCGAGGTAGCGCCTGTGCTCTTCCTGCGATCTCTGCAGGCAACCGAGCGTAGCGTCGACGGTGTTTTATCGCAGTAACACGTTATGTCTATAATGGTCTGCCTTCGTTAGGCTTGATCCGGTTTCGTCCGGCAACGGCCTATATGTTGGTCTAGGGTACCTGTGGTTGGGTTTGGTCGAGGGTTTCCTGTCCGCTCACTGACGGCTTGTCGCCCAATCAGTGCGCTCGTAACATACTAATTGAAAAAATAAATCAATGGAGAAGAAACTGTCCTCTGCGATCCAGCAGTGCTTGATCACGGCGTATCCAAATCCGCGGATGGTTTGGGCCACGAGAACATGGAGGACGCTCAATGAAGAAGCTTGGCGAAGACGATAGGCCGAGATGTGACTCGGCGAAAGCGTCGTTGTGTCAACGAATCATGGACGCGAGCAACGATCCTGTCGCCCTCCTGGATGCTCGTTCAGTGTATAGAGCAGCCAGTCCCGCCTACCTTGCTGCCCTTGGTATTACGCGCGAGCGTTTGATTGGGCGACGTATCGACCAGGTGCCGCCTGCCGCCGATGCACTGCTCACGGTCCTTACCGATGCCGAGCACTGTCTTGACGGTGAAAAGGTGCGCTCCGTCTCCGCCCGTGATTCGGATGGTGGTCCGGATGGAAATGCACTGCGCTATGTCCAGTGGTTCGGCGCCGGGGAGGGGCAGCGGCGTGCCAAGATCGCGGCGGCGATCGTCCAATTGTTAGAGTCGAACGCGCGGGAGTTCCCTGAACTGCAGCTGCCGCGCCTGCTGTCGCTGTCGCCACATCTCCTCGGCGTTCTGGATATCGATGGAAGGATTTGCTGGGTGAATCCCGCCTGGAATACTGTTCTTGGTTACGACAGGGACAGTCTCATCGGTCGGCAGATCGTCGATCTGATTCATCCCGAGGACAGCGCGGTATTCCAAGCGCGCATTCGATACCTCTCCGATGGCGTCAACATCGAAAACATGGAGGTGCGGTTCAACCGCAACGGTGGAGGACAGCGTGCACTGCAATGGTCTGCGACAGCGGTCTTGGAAAAGCGCCTCGTCTATGTGACCGCGCATGATGTAACGGAGCAGAAATCGGCACAGACGGCGGTCGAGTTAGCCAACAGGCGCTTCACACTCCTACTC
>JBATTL010000103.1:0-17952 GCA_049670525.1 Thiohalocapsa sp.
GGATTCAACGTACCATTCGGTGATGTCGACATGGCTCACGATGACGCCGCCGGCCGGATGCTCGATGGGTGCGGCGTGCATCAGAAACCATTGCTCGCGGTCAGGAGCATGGCATGGGTACTGCATCGAGAACGATGCTTGGCGCCCGCCCAATACCGCCATCAGACCCTGATGAGCCAAGGCGGCGGAGCTGGAATCATCGCCGTCGTCGGATTCACGGGAGGCCATATAGTCGGACCCGACGCCGCTGCCGGCGAGTCCCGGATCGCCATTGTTCGCGGCAAACTCGCGCCAAGCTCGGTTAACCATCGTGATGACGCCGTTGCCGTCCAACACCGCGACATGCTCCGGCAGCGAGTCGAGGACCGACTGAAGCCGCTCCGCATCGCGCAGCAGGGTAATGTCGACGAAGGTCGCCACCGCGCCACGCGGATCATTCTCGCGCACCGCATAAGGCAGCACTCGAAACAGATAGATGCGCCCGTTTCCGGCTTTGATCTCTCGTTGCATCATCTCGCCGCTAGCGATGGTATGCCGCAGTTCAGCGATGAATTCAGGGTAGGCAAGGAGATTGGTGAAGTCGTCGATGGGCCGGCCGAGGTCGCCGACGCGGATCTTGAACAACGTCGTGGCTTCGGGCGTGAAACGCGTTAGATGCAGATTGTTGTCGACGAATACGGTGGCGATGGCCGCCGCACGGGCCATGCTGTCGAGGTCCGCGTTCAATCGGTTCAGAATCTCGATCTTTTCCTGATTCTCGGCATTGACCGTATAGAGCTCCTCATTCACGGATTGCAGTTCCTCGTTCGAGCTCTGCAATTCCTCGTTGGAGGCCATCAGTTCCTCATTGGTTGCCTGCAATTCCTCGTTGGCCGTTTCCAGTTCCTCGATCGTGGCTTGCAGGCTTTCCCGTGTGGCGGCCAGCTCGCGCTCCAGTGTTTCCATGCGCTCCGACGTGGCGTAGTCCATGTCGAGGGTCTCGATACCACCGCGGGCGGTGACCGCACCTTCATCGAGCGCGGGCTCCGGCTCGAACGACAACAGCAGGTGCGCCTCGCCTTGTTCGAACTCGACGCCGCGCGCGACTAGCCGCAGGCGTTCGCGCTCGCCATTCGGCCGCTCCATGCTCAATACATCAGAGCGCAGCGGCTCCTGGCCGCGGGCCGTCTTGTGCAGCAGTGCCTGGGTCACGGGCGCGAGGGTTGCGGGAAGCAGTTTCGATAATTCTAGCGTTACCGCGCCCTCGCCGATGCGCACGTAGTGACCGACATCGCCGAACACGTGCAGTAGCTCTTGGTTTGCGTTCAGCAGCAGGCTGGTGGGCGCGTAGCTGCGCAGCAGCAGGGCCTGTCCGGCGTCGATCGCTGCCGCGTCGGTCAGTGCTCGACTATTGCGTAGGCCACGCCGAGCGCGCGTGCCACCGCCGGCTAGGCGGCTCAGTCCGGACACGCTGGAATCCAACGGGAGTGCCAGGTGGCGCAGGATGCGAAAGATCTTCTGTTTCGAATTCACCGAGGTGAAATCGCTTTGCAGTGCGGCCAGGGTTTCGCTGGAGCCGAGAAACAGGAAACCGCCGGGGGCGAGCGCATACTGCAGTCGGCGAAGTGCTCGGTCCTGCGCCTCGGTACGGAAATAAATCAGCAGGTTGCGGCAGGAGACTAGGTCCATACGCGTGAACGGCGGGTCTTCCAACAGGTTGTGTCGTGCAAAGACAATGCTGTGGCGGATGTCGGCCTTGATGACGAAATGATTGCCGCGTTTAAAAAACCAGTGCTCCAGCCGCTCCGGTGAGACCTCGGTGGTGATGGCCTCAGAGAAGACACCGGCACTGCCGAAGTCGACATTATGCTGCTCGACGTCGGTCGCGAAGATCTTCAGGGGCGGCCAGCGTCGCGCACGCTCAAAGGCCTCGGCGAACAGGATCGCAATCGAGTAGGCCTCTTCACCGGTGGAGGTGCCCGGCACCCAGACGCGGATGGGCTGGTTTTCACCGCGCTCCTTGACGATGGTGTCGATGGCGGTTTCGCCCAGCACATCGAACGCCGGCGGATCGCGAAAAAAATTGGTCACCGGGATCAGCAATTCGCGACGCAGGGCATTTAACTCGGTGCGGTCGCCGTCCAGGAGTCTGGCGTAGTTCTCCAGGTCCGGCACGTGGCGAACTTGCATCCGCCTTTCGATGCGACGCATCACCGTTGCCGGCTTGTACTCGCGAAAATTGATGCCGCCCTGATGCTGGAGCAGATGCATGGTCTCCTCGAGCGCGCTCTCGCGGTCGGCGGAAACGTGCTCGCCGGATGGGCGGATGCGTGGACGCGGCGCCTGGTTCATGTGGTCCATGACGCGCGGTCCCAGTTCCTCCGGCGGCAGAGTCGCATCAACAAGGCCAGTGGCAATGACGCTGCGCGGCATGCCGTCGAACTTCGCGGACTCCGGTTCCTGAGCCAGCAGCAGACCGCCGGCATCATTGATCGCGACGGCACCGCGGGTGCCGTCGGAGCCGGTCCCCGACAGCACAACGCCGATCGCGAACTTTCCGAACTCCCGCGCCAGTGCGGTAAAAAATAGGTCGATGGGCAATGTCAGGCCGCGCGGGTTCTTCGGGCTCAACCGCAGTTGGCGACGGGAAACACTCATGACGCTGGCGGGCGGGATCAGATGCACTCTGTTCGGCTCGATGGTCATGCCATCCTGGACCGTGACCACGTCCATGTTGGTATGCCGGCCCAACAGGTTTGCCATCATGCTCTTGTGATCCCGCGACAGGTGTTGAATGACCACATAAGCGGCGCCGGTGCTCGCCGGGAGTCCGTGAAAAAAACGCTCCAGCGCATCTAGACCGCCAGCCGAGGCACCGACGGCGACCACGTAAAAATGTGTCGGAACGGATTCGTTGGAACGGGTCGGATTTGCGATCCGGTTGTTGTCTTGCATTGGCGTGTAACTACCGGTTGGGGCTTCCTACGCGGCCTCCGCGAGAATTGTACGCTAACGCGGGTTTAGCACTGCTGAAAGGATCGAACGAGTCGAGCGTTGCCTCTCCGGTGCTTACGCAAGCTGTGTTTCGGAACTGACCGAGTGCGGTGATTGTCCGTGCCTTGATCTCGGTCAGGCAGGTCTGTTGACCCGTTTCGATTCAAACCTTTAGGGTTACACATCTTCGCGACAGGTGCCTCGCACTCTCGGCAGAGTAGCGAGATTAATCGGGAAGTCGGTTCAGTCCAAGCGCTGCCCTCGGTATCACTCTGAGTGATCACCCCGAGCGCAGCGGTACGAGTCCGACGCTGCCCCCGCAACGGTAGGCGAGTCAATCCGCGACAGCATGCCACTGTGGCTACCCCTGTACTTGACAGGCAGGGAGGCCATGGGAAGGCGTCGCGGCCCGGAGTTTGGATTGATACCCATGCCTCCGCTCGCAAGCCCGGATACCGGCCTGGCGCAAGTCAACGGTGCTGCGGAGGGCGGCGCCCGCCTGTGCCCGTTCCTGTCGGTACCTATCGGTGTCGGCAACGGTCCTCGCCATTTCGTCCTCACGGCATCATCAGGCCGGTTCAGTCCGGCATAGCGGACTCCGCGGGTGTGCGGGGTCAAGTGAGGCACATGATGAAGTTTCTATCTCCGGTTGGGGCGCTCCTCGGCGCGCTCATCGTTCTCCCGGATCTGGTCTCGGCAGCGGTCGAGGATGTAACCAAAATCGATCCCGTGGTGGTCACTGCCACACGCACCGCCGAAACGGCGGATCAGACCCTGGCACCGGTCACCGTCGTGACCCGCGACGAGATCGAACGGCGCCAATCCCTGAGCACGATCGACATCTTACGCGGACAGCCCGGTGTCGCGATGAGTAACTCCGGCGGACCCGGACGACAGACGAATCTCTACCTGCGCGTGACCAATTCCAACCAGGTGCTGTTTCTGATCGACGGCATCAAGATCGGATCTGCGACCACTGGCCAAACGGCGTTTCAGAATATTCCAGTTGACCAGATTGAGCGTATGGAGGTCGTGCGTGGGCCACGCTCCAGCCTTTACGGCTCCGAAGCCGCTGGCGGCGTCATCCAAGTCTTCACGCGGCGGGGTGGTGGACCATTGCAGCCCCACTTCAGCACCACCGCGGGCCGCTACGGCACGGCGGGTGTGTCCGGTGGGCTGTCCGGCGGCGGGGAGCGTGGACGCTTCAACATGAGCGCCAATTTCGATCGGACCCAGGGGTTCAATTCCTGCAACGGCCGCGGTTTCCCGTTGTTTGTCGGCTGCGCAACCGATGAGCCTGACCATGACGGCTACACCAATACGGGCGTCAGCGCCAGCAGTGGGTATGATTTCAATGACCGCGTCAGCTTGGATCTAAACTTTCTCTACAGCGAGAGCGATGTGGAATTCGATGGTGCCTTTACCAACGAGTCCAAGAACAGGCAGCAGGTGTTCGGAGCGAAGCTCCGTCTGCGGCCGCTGGAGAACTGGGATGTCCTGTTTTCTGCCGGACGGAGCTGGGACGACGAGGATAACTTCAAGGACGGCGTTTTTTTCAGTCAATTCGATACGCGCCGCAATACGATGACTTGGCAAAACGACGTCGCTATCGGCGACCAGCAAATCGCCACGCTTGGTGTCGATTATCAACAGGACGTCGTCACCAGTACCACCGACTACAGTGTCGACTCGCGCGATGACACCGGCGTCTTTGGCCAGTACCAGGGCTGGTTTGGCCCCGGCACCGTCAAGGGCAGTCTGCGCCATGACGACAATGAGCAATTTGGCGGCTTTACCACCGGGGATCTTGCGTTGGGCTGGGAGTTCTCGCCGGCGTTGCGGTTGGTTGCATCCTATGGCACGGCATTCACGGCGCCGACGTTTAACGATCTCTACTTTCCGTCTGATCCGTTCTTTGCCGGCGGGAATCCGGACCTTGAACCCGAGCAAACGCGCAGTGCGGAACTCGCTGCTTCCGGCCTGGTCGACGCCTTAGGCAACCCGCTGCAATGGTCCGTCAACATTTATCAGACCGACGTCGATGACCTGATCGCGCTGCAACCGCCGTTGTTTTTCGCGGAGAATATCGACAGTGCCCGCATACGCGGCCTGGAGACCGTGTTATTCGGGCGGTTCATGGATTTCGATCTCGCCGCGAATCTGACCCTGCTCGATCCTCGCAACGAATCCGCGGGCGCCGACGACGGCAACCTGTTGGCGCGCCGCCCGGAGCAGACCTTCCGTCTTGATGTGGATCGCGCTCTTGGGCGGTTCGACGTCGGTGGTACGCTATTGGCGGTGGGGCGGCGGTTCGACGATGCCGCAAACAACGTCCGCCTCGACGGCTACACGCTGCTCGATCTGCGGGCCTCTTATGCCTTTACTGATTCGCTACGTCTTCAGGGCCGGCTCGAGAACGCCTTCGATCAGGACTATGAGACCGTCGCCTGGTACAACCAACCTGATCGTGCCTTTTATTTGACCCTACGCTACACGCCCTGAGCGGATCGGGATCCTTAGATGCCCCGTCGGCGGCACCGTCTCGTCAAGTGACGCGGCCGTGGGCTTCTGGGTCCAGCCGAACGGCCCTTTGCGATGCGCGGGTATCGGTATCAGCGCAGGCAAACCGAATCATGTCCACACCCGAGCTCAGTCGCGAGGAACGCCACCGTCGCCGGATTGAACGCGACAAGGCGCTGGGGGACGACAGGGTGGCCCAGGTAACTGTCGACCGCGTTGTACCGACCGTTGCGGGACTGCTTCTAGTGATCAAAGGTGATCCATTGTGACCGAAAGAACTGGTATGTCCGATTGGTACCGAACCCCTGCCGCAAGTCTGGACGACGCGGCCGGTGCCGCCGCCGCCGAACGACAGGCGAGGCTCACAAAGCCGTCTGGTGCGCTCGGACGACTGGAGGACGTCGTACTGCGGCTGGCGGCGATGCAGGGCAGGGCTCAGCCGTTCGTGGAACGTGTGCGCATTTGCGTGTTCGCCGCTGACCACGGCGTGGCCGCTGATGGCGTCTCGGCCTTCCCGCAGGAAGTCACCGCGCAGATGGTGGCCAATATGGCCAGCGGCGGTGCGGCAATCAGCGTGCTCGCGGAGCGCATTGGTGCGGCGATCGAGCTGATCGACCTCGGCACTGTCGCTCCGGTGCCGCCGCATCCGGGAATTCGTCGTGCCGCCATCGCTCCGAGCACAGCGCATCTTGCTCACTCGCCAGCCATGACCGCGACGCAGCTTCGTGTTGCGCTGGATGAAGGCCATGCGGCGGTCGATCGCGCCCTGGAAGCCGGGACGGATCTGTTCATCGGTGGCGAGATGGGCATTGGAAATACGACCTCCGCCACGGCGCTGGCCTGCGCACTATTGCACCAGCCGGCCGCCGCGTTGGCGGGTCCTGGCACCGGGCTCGATCTGGCCGGTATCGCTCGGAAGCAGGCGATCATCGAGCGGGGGTTGGCGCTGCACCGGGAGCATCTGGCGGATCCGTTTGAGGCGTTGATGCACGTCGGCGGCTTCGAGATCGCGGCGTTGACCGCGTCCTATTGCGCCTGCGCCCAGCAACAACTGCCTGCGCTCGTCGACGGTTTCATCAGCTCCGTTGCCGCGCTCACCGCGACGCGCCTGTGCGCGGGCGCCGCGGATTGGATGCTACTGGCCCATGGATCGGCGGAGCCAGGTCATCGTTTGATCGTCGACGCGCTGGGCCAGCGGCCACTGCTTGATCTCGGCATGCGTCTCGGTGAGGGCAGCGGCGCGGCCGTCGCCGTGCCGCTACTGCGTCTTGCCTGTGACCTGCACAGGCACATGGCGACCTTTGACGAAGCGGGCGTTGCCGATGGCTGACAGAATGGTCGACCTGCTTCGCCATGGCGAAGTCCAGGGCGGCGGGCGTTTCCGAGGTAGTCACGATGACCCGCTCACGGTGGACGGATGGTCGCAAATGCGCGCTGCCGTGGCTGCCGCGCAATGCACGACCTGGGATTGCATCCTTTACTCGCCCGCAACACGTTGCGCCGCATTCGCGCGGCAGTTGGCCGAGCAACGCGGTTTGCCCGCAACAGCAATTTCTGCTTTTCGCGAACGCGATTTTGGCGCCTGGGAGGGTCTCAGCGCTGAGCAGATCCCGATCGAGGACTTGTCGCGCTTTTGGGCTGATCCACTGGGCTACGATCCGCCCAACGCCGAATCCTTCGCCGATTTCCATGAGCGCATTTCCCAGGGTTGGCGCGAACTGCTGGCGGACGATTTGGCGCATCCGCTGATCGTGACGCACGGCGGTGTCGTTCGGGTCATCGTTGGCGAGGTACTCGGACTCAGGGCGGACCGGCTATTGCTGCTGGAGGTGCCGACGGCCTGCAGTACACGACTCAGGGTTCCGACCGGGGGTTGGCGGCCGAGCTTGATCAGTCACGGTCACGTGTGAACCGGAACCCGCTCTTTCGTGATTCATTCTCCGCGCAGCGCGCGTTTGAGAACCCGCGCTTGCACGGGGATTGGGATGCCGGTGGCCGCGGTGATCACGCCGAGTACGCGCGCGAAGGGTTCGCTGGTCTTGATCGACGGCGGCGCATCAAAGCACTGTTCGTAGACGTTTGCCGCATGCTTAATGAAAGCGATCGCGGCCGAAGGCTCCGCCGCCCACGCAGATCGTTGAACGGGTTGGTTGTCGGATTCCGCATCCCTGTTGGCTGTGCTTGGCGATTGGGTATCCGCGACCGACAATTCGGCTACGGCGAGCCGCTTGCGATCAATGGCCGACGCCGCGTCGGCGATGCGCCCGGCTTCCCGTGCGACCGCGTTGAGGTACTGGTCATCATGGGTTCGATCGAAGGAGTCGGATCCATCTAGGGCGGCACGCAGTGTAGCCCGCTGTTGTTCGTCCAAGGTTCCGAGACAGGCCGCCAGCCGGCGCGCGGAATCTGCCAGTGGGGTTGTCGACGGGGTCTCGGCCGGTGGTTCGTTCCGGGGCGCCGCGGCAGACGCTCTGGTGCTTCGCGGGAGCGTGGATTCCACCTGCGACTGCACCGATTCAGCGGTCTTGAGCAGCGCCAGGTCATAGGCGATGGCGCCGATGAAGATCTCTTGGGCCATGGTGTCGCCGAGTCCATTCTCCGCGAGCGCGGTCCCGATCGCGGCGCGTTGTTCGTCGTCGTATTGGTATGGCTCGACGAAGCGCTTGGTCGCTTCAGCGGAGTCGCTATGCGTCGGAAGCGTTGTCGTCGCACCGGCTGTCCGAACCGGTCCTGTCACGGGGCCTTGGGCGGTCGGTGGCTCCGAAGGAATCGCGACTTCGGGGTCTTGCAGAGCCGATGCCTGGGGCAGGCGCATCCATCGGCGGGAGGGTCGTTCACCTTGATCGTGCGAACGTCCTGACTTGCGCATGATTCGTCTCCGTGTGGCGAGCGATGACGCTGTGGCACCCACCGGGATTCAGTTTCATTGGCCACCCTGACCGAAAATCAGCTCGGAACCGGAAGACGCGGTCTACCGGCTACTTCATTTTCAACCGCTTGAAGCCATTTTCAACCGCTTGAAGCCGTTGAAAATAAAGTGCCATCCGTGGTCCGCGCGGGAAAGGCGATAAAACAGCGCTTGCCAAAGCAATCTTGAGGCCCCGCGATTTGATGGCCGCATTGCGCGTCTGTGGTTGGCCATTTGTCAGAGTCAATAGGATAGGGCAACGCCGCGCGCGCCACCGCGTCGAACAACCCCTCGTTCATATCGTCAACTGAGAAATGGATTGGTTCTGCGCTCCTCGCCGAGGCTTCCCATGGGTCCGTGGCCGGGAATGAAGAGCACGGCATCACCGAGGGGCAAGAGCCGCTCGTGGATCGAACGCAATAGATCGGCATGGTTGCCACGGGGGAAATCGGTACGGCCGATGCTACCCCGAAACAGCACGTCGCCGACCTGGACCAGCTCCGAGGGTCTGTGGAAAAACACCAGATGCCCTGGCGTGTGGCCTGGGCAATGCAGTACCTCCAAGCGTTGTTCGCCGACGCTGACCTCATCGTCATGCTTGAGCCATCGGTCTGGCTCGAATGCCTGATGAGGCTCAAATCCGAACATCGCGGACTGCTGCGGTAGTGCGGAGAGCCAAAAGGCGTCGTCCCGGTGGGGGCCGACGATGGGTAGCTGGAGTCGCTCCGCGAGGTCCGATGCGGCGCCGACATGGTCCAGGTGCCCATGGGTCAGTAGGATCATCATCGCGTGGGCGCCCATCTGTTCGAGTGCGTCAACGATGCGCTCCGGCTCGCCGCCGGGGTCGATGATGGCGGCGTCCCCAGTCTTCGGGCAGGCAAAAAGCGTGCAGTTTTGTTGAAGCGGTGTCACGGGGATGATCTGGTAACGCATCGTCGTCATGTTCCTCGCGGGAGGGCGCGTCATCGCTTCGGCTTGACCACTATGACCGGGCGGGTACGGGAAAGGCGGTCGTACCAGGCAAGTCCGTCGCGATCGAACAGTACCCAGAGAAGCCCGGCGCCCAAGGGCGTCAGCGTAGCGACTGCAAAGACGAGCCGCCGCAATGCATCCATGCCGCTCAGAGCCGCGCCATCGTCGCTGACCAAGCGGGTGCGCCAGGCGCGCATGGCCAATGTCTGACGTCCCTCGCTCCAAAAATATCCGAAGTAGAGCAGGACTACCGCCAGAAGCCAGCCCTGCAGAACCAGCCGGAGGGGACCTTCGATCATCGTATCGCCAGTGACGCTTTGCGCGGGAATCACGAATACGGCCGCAGCAAAGACGAGGACGCCGCACAGGAGCATCAAGTCGTAGACCATGGTCGCGAGACGACGCAGAAGACCGGGGACGCGCGCCCGGGCCACATCGGCGGCGGTCAGATTGGAGAGGGTTTCCATCATGACCCTAGTCTGGTCCATCAACTGCGTCGCGTCATTGATCTCATGCACGCGCGGGGATCGCTTGTTGGGGATCTCGCCCCGCCAGCGTTTCATGTCGGGATTGGTTATCCGCTAGACTGGGATTCGGTTCAAGCGCTTGAGCAATTTTGTGAAACTACCGCGAATCACCGTTAAGCCAACGCTCTACCGGTTCTTGCGCCAATTGCCAATGCCGGTGATCGCGATCCTGATTGGCCTGATGGCCGGTCTGGCGGTCTGGGGTGTGCTGGACCAGGTGCAGAGCCGGGCCGTGGAAAGGATCTTCGATAAGGAGCTTCGCGCTCGTTTGGATCTGCGTTCCCGCGAGAGTCTGCTGCGTTTCGACCAATACATGACGAACTATGCCGCGACTGCGCGCCTGCTCGCAAACCATCGACGCCTGGCCCAGTATCTCGAGCCGCTGTTCTGGTTTCCCGAGGAAGAGATCGCACCGATTGTTTATGAAGGATTTCGTCCGTTCTGGTTGCCGGATTTCTTTGGACGCAATGCGCTGCTGGCGCCAAGCCACGTTATGTTGATCGACTCCCGGGGACAAGTGCGCGAGATTTATCAGGCCGGAGACCTGAAGCTTCCGGAAGAGATGCTGTCCGATGCCCAGCAGTTGGTGGGTGGCGGTGATGAGGTGCGCACGGTCTTGGCGCGGGTCGGCGACCAGCCCTACCTGGTTGTCAGCGATCGGGTCGAGGATGCCGGTGGATACGCCATGGGCCATCTGGTCGTCGTCGTACCGATCGATGCGGATTTCTTGATCGCATCAGAGGGTCCGATTTCGGCCGACAGTTCGGCCGTGGCGCTGGTCGATGCGGACGAGCAGCGCATCCTCGCCAGCAATGAACCTCACGAGTTGATCCCAGGCACGTTGCTCGATCAGTGGACCGGCGATTTCCAGGTGACTTCGCAGTCATTACCGGAATATGAGGGCTCAAATTGGAACATGTTGTTCGCCACCTTCATCCCGCACAGCAGCGTGGCCAAGATGTCGGAGCGGGTCGTGGATTTCGAACGCAACCAACGAGTCATCGCAGCCTGTGTGTTCATCGCCGTCTTTACGCTGGTGATCTATCTGGTGTCGGCTCGGCTGAACAAGGTCCTAAAGCGGATGTCACGCTTCTCCCAGCGGGCACTGAACATCGAGCAGCCCGGCTTCAAACGTGGCGGCAACCAGTTGCTTTTGTTGGAAGACTGGATTCAACATTTCACGCATTTGGTGCTCAAGGCACGCGAGGAGATGAGCCGGAAGCATGAGCATGAGATGCGCGAGACCGAGGCGTTGAAGGCGGCCATCATGGAGGCGTCCCTGGACGCCATCGTGACACTGAACCGAGCGGGTGAGATCGTCGACTTCAATCCGATGGCGGAGTTGATGCTGCGCTTCTCGCGAGCGGACATTATCGGCCAGGATTTCACACGGGCTTTTCTTGAGCCGGCCGATCATGCCGCGTTCGTGGGAATGCTGCAGGAGTCAGTGCGTCGCCACCAGCAGGACATGCAACCCCACGCCCGCGGCGAGATCTGGGCGCGACGTGCCGACGGCACGCGCTTTCCGGTGGAGATCTCGATTGTCCCCATCGACATCGACGATCAGCGTGTCTACACGCTCTACATCCACGACGCCACACAGCGCAAACAGGCCGAGCGTGAGATCAAGAGCCTGGCGCGCTTTGCCAGCGAAAGTCCGAATCCGATCCTGCGCGTCGGGGCCGATGGGCTCATCGCCTATGCCAACGCGGCCAGCCTTCCGCTGCTCGATGCCTGGTTCACCGGGCCGGGTGAACAGCTACCCGAGAATTGGATCGACGAAGTCCGCGGGGCATTGGACGAGGGTCACAATCGCGAACACGAGGACGATCAGGGCAGTCAGATCTATTCATTGCTTTTCGTGCCGATTCAGGACTTGGGCTATGTCAATATCTACGCCCGCGACATCACCGAGGTGCGCCGCGCGGAGCAGGAGTCGCGTCAACATCAATCGGAGTTGGTGCATGTCTGCCGCCTCAGCACCATGGGCGAGGTGGCAACGGGTATGGCACACGAACTGAACCAGCCGCTGTCGGCCATCGTCAATTACGCCAACGGCGCCAGCCGTCGGCTGCAGGGCGGGATTGGGGACAAAGAGGCGCTGGTCGACGCCATGCGTCATATTTCCAGCCAGGCACAGCGCGCCGGTGAAATTATCCGTCGGCTCAGGGCGTTGGTGGGGAAACAACCGCCCAGCCGCGCGGCGGTGGATCTGAACTATTTGGTGCGCGAGGTGTGCGGCTTTGTTGAGTTCGAGACCGGAAAACTCGATCTCCAGGTCAAGTTGGAGCTGACGAATGGCGCGATACCGGTCAATGTCGATCTGGTGCAGATCGAGCAGGTGCTGCTGAATCTGGTACGCAACGGTCTCGACGCGTTGGAAGAGCGGGCTTCTGGCCAGCGGTCCCTCACCATTGTTACCAGTATTGAGCAAGGATTCGCCCTGGTCAGCGTGCGCGATAACGGACCGGGTATACCGCCCGAGCGAATGACGCATTTGTTCGATCCGTTTTTCACCACCAAGGAGACCGGCATGGGCATGGGGCTTCCGATCAGTCAGACCATCCTCGAGAATCACGATGGAGAGATCTGGGCCGAATCCGCACCCGGTGTGAGCACGGTATTCCACGTCCGTTTGCCGATTGCATCCGCTGCAGGTGCTGCCGGCCGCGGTACCGAGCAGGCCCCGCCCCTGGCCGCGGGGATGCGCTGATGGCAGCGGAACTGACAGTATTCGTGGTCGATGACGACCAGGCCATGCGGGGCTCGCTGAAATGGCTGATCGAATCCGTCGGTATTCGGGTCGAGACGTTCGAGTCGGCTCAGGCATTCCTCGATGGTTACTATCCCGGCCGCGCCGGCTGTTTGCTGTTGGACGTGCGGATGCCCGGCATGACGGGCCTGGAACTTCAAACGTATCTGCTGCGTAGGGAGATGCGTATTCCGGTCATTATCATCACCGGCCATGGCGACGTGTCCATGGCGGTGAAAGCCATGAAGGTCGGCGCGGTCGACTTTATCGAAAAGCCCTTCGATGACGAAGAACTCCTGATTAGCATCCGCAATGCGTTGCACTACGAGGAAAAGCAGCGCGATTTTCGGGCTCGCCGAGCCGACATCGCGGCGCGCCTCGCTGAGTTGACGCCTCGTGAGTACGAGGTCATGAGCATGGTCACGGATGGTAAGTCGAACAAGGAGATCGCCGCCGCGCTCGGTGTCAGCGCGAAGACCGTCGAAGTTCATCGTGCCCGCGTGATGGACAAGATGCGCGCCGACTCGCTGGCCGAGTTGGTTCGCATGGCATTGCTCGCGCGCGGTGAGCAGTTCTGATTCCCGAGGTCGGCGACTTCCGCGATCCGCGACCATCCAGTTCCACAACCATGCAACAGTGACTGCACCAACGCCGCCGAGCCGCCAGACCCTATCCTGGGCCCTGTACGACTGGGCGAACTCTGCCTTTGCGACCGTTGTCATGGCGGGCTTCTTTCCAGTTTTCTTCGCGCAGTATTGGGCCGCGGATTTGGCTCCGTCCAAAAGCACCCAATGGCTCGGCTATGTGAGCAGCGGTGCCAGCCTTATCCTAGTGCTGAGCGCTCCTGTACTGGGCGCGCTTGCTGATCAACTCGGCGCCAAGAAGCGTTTCCTGCTCGGCTTTACGCTGCTGGGCGTGCTCGCCACCGCGGCGCTGTTCTGGCTCGAGGCCGGCCACTGGGGCGCCGCGCTGGCTCTGTACCTGGCCGGGCTGCTCGGGTACTTCGCCGGTAATATTTTCAATGATGCGCTGATTACCGATGTTGCCGCGCCGGACGACTATGAGCGGGCGTCATCCTTGGCCTACGCCCTCGGCTATCTCGGCGGCGGCCTGCTATTCGCCGTCAACGTCGTCATGGTGCTCGCGCCGGAGACCTTTGGCTTCGCCGACAAGTCAGCCGCAGTCCAGGCTGCCTTCCTCGGCTGTGCACTTTGGTGGGCGCTGTTTTCGGTGCCCCTGATGCTCTTCGTGCCCGAGAGCGCAGGTCTCGGAAGCCAATCCTTGGGACCGGCGGTCCGCGGTGCCTTTTCCGAGTTGGCCGCGACCTTTCGGCAGGTGCGCCGGTTGCCCAATACCTTCTTGTTCCTGATCGCTTACTGGTTCTACATCGACGGTGTCGACACCATCGTCTTTATGGCCGTCAAGTACGGATTGGATCTCGGTTTTCCGGATTCGAGTCTAATGGTAGCGCTGCTGATCACGCAGTTGGTCGGCTTCCCGGCCGCCCTCGCGTTTGGCCGGCTCGGCGTCCGCTGGGGACCCAAACCCAGTATTCTGCTTGCGATCGGCATCTATTCGCTGGTGGTGTTGGCAGCGACGCAGATGGACCGTGTCGAGCACTTCTACGTCTTGGCGGTCGCGATCGGTCTGGTTCAGGGCGGTATCCAGGCGCTGAGCCGCGCACTGTTCGCGAGTCTGATCCCGGCGGGCGAGACCGCCGAGTTGTTCGGCTTCTACAACATGGTGGGTAAGTTTGCCGCCGTGTTCGGGCCATTCCTGGTTGGAAGCACGGCAGCCTTGACGGGTGAACCGCGCTTATCCCTACTGCCGATCCTACTGCTGTTTTTGCTTGGCGCCCTGCTGCTGTGGCGCGTTGATGTCGCAGTCGGTCGCGCGGATGCCACGGTTTTGAAGCCGCGGATGCCCGTTGGTCACAAGCCCGGCGTTTGACGGAGGGAGGCATTGCGTCCGGCTGCACAGCAGTGCCGAATCTCTGGCCGTCCATCATCGAACGCGAACATCCTGCCGCGAGTGTCCGTGGTCTGTCACGAGCGAGCCATCGACCACCTCTACCTCATCGGTGCGCGAACCACAGGCGTTGTGATACGCCCGGCCGCGCAATGAGGCGCTGTCCAACGCAATTTACCGGGAGATTTGGCAGCAGCGCTGCCAGCCGGCGATTGTTTGACCGATTCTGCCCCACACCGAGTCTGCCCATGTACGCCTAGGGTTCTGCACCGGTTCCGGTCGACCGCGCTTTGCGCGATGCGGAATCGCCGTTTCGAGCAGATGATCATTGACGGAGCCTCCGTTCATTCGCTACTATGCCGCGCTGACGTCAATTCCCCGATAGCTCAGTTGGTAGAGCAACTGACTGTTAATCAGTGGGTCCGTGGTTCGAGTCCACGTCGGGGAGCCAAATAAAACAACGGCTTAGCTTTATTCGAGGCTAGGCCGTTTTCTTTTGAGTCACCATAGAGTCACCGCGCGGATTGATTGCGCGCCGATCGAGCCACTAGCAACGGCCGCCGGGGAATCACCTTGGCTAGACTCGATTCGGTGGTAGATTCTCGATTCCCCAGCAATGCGCCGTGTAGAGCTAGTCCTCATCGGAATCGGGAGCACCGAGTTGAGCCCGAAGCTCTCGGATCAAGACGGCCGAACTCTTGGCGAATGCCTCTAGCCGAGCCAACTTATCCTCAAGCTTTGTGACCCCCTCGGCCTCATTCGCTTCAGCCGATGCATTCGATCCGGACACGAACTCGATGACGTACTCTTCGGGGTTTGCGCCCGCGCCAGCGCGACGGGCAAGATCAACCCAGGGCGCTGCGTCGGAGGCCGCGCGCTGTGCGGCGGATTCAAGAGCCCAGCGAATCAAGATGCGAGCCGAATAGTCGAGGCCGAACGCGACGTCGAGCCATTGTTTAGTCTCTTCATCGGCGCGCGCAGTCGCGGCCTCGCGCAGGGCGTGGGGGTAATAGCGGTAGTCGTCTTGATCCACATCCAGACTGGCAATCGCCCGCACGATGGGCTCTAGCTCTCCAAGGGTACGAAGATGATCCGGCAGGGCCTTTCGGTATTTCCACAGGTCCAGGATCGCCTTCGCGCTGGCCTCCTGGGCCGGCCCGCGGTCAACTTCGGAGGCATTCTCGGCAGCCTCGATGCGCTCGGCGATATAATGGGCCATCCAGGATGCGAGCAGATCATCGCCAGCACCCAACTGGGCAACCAACCGCCGTCCCAGCTCCAGTAGCGCCTTAGAGCGAGTGAGCGACACCATCGCCTCCCATCAGGTAGTAACGGATGTAGAGCGCCCGTTGGCGCCCAAATTCATCGTGGTTCCAGCTATCGCGGGTCGAGGAGCGATGGACAGAGACCCTGACGATGAGTCGCTTGTCCGGATGCTGATCAAGCAGACGCCTCAGAAACCCATGATCCGCACTGAGCCGCGACCCCGAAACCGTCTCTGCCTCTCGGCCGTAGCCGCAGGTGGCAGTCCAGGTTTGACCCCGAAGCATGCCTTCGGTGCCTGCTGTCCAGGTGCGCCCGTCGGCTGACGCCGCCAAGCCCATCGCTTCGATTATGCTGTCGGACGGCGCTGGACCTGGGTAGCGGAGACCTTCCGACCAAGGGTCGTGCTCGTCGAGCCGAGCGGAGGTGCTCTCGTCGGTCACCCAGCCCACGACCTTGAGGGGGCCAATCTCGAGGCCCTCGATTGCTCCCGCGTATGGAAGGCCGAATCGATCCAGATCCGCCGCCGTCTGGAGGGTCGCCATCAGGGCCTCCGCACCGGCGCGACAAACGAGCGCGCTGCGCACGGAGACCGTCTCGCGGGCGTCCCTTTCGCCGCCGGTCCAGTAACCCCAGAGCACGACGAAGTCGTCGTCGGTCCTCAGCTTTTGGTCGAGGTCGTCTGCGCTGACGCTCCAGCGCCACAGCTTGTCGTCATAGCCCTTGGGTTCTGGCGGGTCTGCAATCAGCCGAGGATCGCGTCGATCCGCAAGCCACTTGCCGTCGGCACGAGTCAGCAGGTAGGGCGAGAGCCAATCTCGAAACTCGTTGATAGGCTTATCTGCTTGGCGTCGGACCGAGCGATCCTCCAGCAAGTCGGCGGCCACCAACATCATGGCGTGATAGCCGTAGTAAGCGCAAAGATCGTCCGTCTTTGGCAGACTTCCATGGGAGTGCCAGTCCTCGCCGTCCTTGAAGATATTCCGCAAGAGCCGTGCTTCCTTGTGCCGCCCCCCCTTCCACCCCATGCGCTGTCGTAGGACCTTCCGTGCTCGTTGCTCGACGGCAACCTCCGTCAAGCCGAACGCCTGCCCGAGCCATTTGAACCAGTACGGGCCGATGTCGATGCCGAAGTAGTACTTCTCGTCGTCGCTGATCGCCTCTCCGGCGCTCGGTGCCTCGTTCTCGGCAGGGGCCAACCAGCCCGTATAGGTGGTCTCGGGAAGACAGGGGCGGTTGACCGAGTCGAGTTTGCCGGCCTCGTCGGCGGGTATTGCACCGCTCGCTACTAGGGTTCGGAGGGCCGCGGCGGCAAGCGCTCTGATAAGTACGTGCCGTTCGCGAAGGCATTGCTCGAGGAAAGGCGCACAGCGTTGCAGCGCTGGCGGGTTCTCCATGCCACCGCGCGCAAGGCCGAGCAGCAGCCATTGGCGGGCATGCCATTCATAGAATTCAAACCCATGGTCAGCGAAGGGGCCTGCACCGCGGGACTCGGCCCAGTCGATCAGCGCGTCCAAGAGCTCGGTCCAGCCCAGCTCGATTGCCGCGCGCACCACGTGGGCGTGCTGCCAGCGTTCGGCAACCACGGGCGAACCGAGACCCGTCCACACATAGCCCGCCAATGCCGCTGTCAACGACTCGGGTGGTTCCAGCGTCGTGCGCCAGAGGCCGTCGCCGTCCTCGGGGCGCAGAACAGCTTCAAGCAGATCCAATCCGAAGCCGAGGGCCTCGTCGGCCTCGTCTGGCGATAGGCGGAATGCCAGCGGATCGGTCAATCGAAAGAGGGCGCCTGTGGTCAGCGTGTCTGCCTGTGCGGTAAACCCTTCGAGGGTGGCTTGCACGACTTCCTCGTTCGACACAATCCCCTCTGCTGCCAGTTCTTCGAACGGGATCAGCGCATACCAACGGCGTCGCTCGACTCGGTGAGGTTCCCGGCGACAGGCCGACAGCACCGCTGCTTGAAGGGCCTTGCGGAACGCCATCGGCTTAGGCCAAGGCCGCGACAGTGCGTCAACAAGGTACCTTACCTCGAAGATGCCGAAGTCCGACCAAGCGGCGACCGCCCGCAC
>JBATTL010000104.1:0-1636 GCA_049670525.1 Thiohalocapsa sp.
CAACGCCGGTAGTGCACCCAGGGCCGGCAGCCACCAAGACCGCGCGCTTGGCGAGAGCATGGCCAGCAACAAAGGCCACACCCAACTCAGCAGCAACAGCCAAGCCATCATCGGCTGGGCTTCTCGACGATCGCTCTCGGCACCGTCTTCAGGGGCGCAGGTTCTTGTCGGCCCTGGGTCCTGGACCGCTCCGCGTTCGTTGCCGACACCGGTGCTGGTGGTGGCCGCTCAATCGTTGCATCTTGATTTGGCCGACCGATCCTGGGCATGGCGTCGACGCGAGAGCGCTCGGCGACGGCTGTATCCATGGGGTCCCGGTTCGAGGCAGGATCCGATGGCGCAGCCGGCGTGGGCTCGACGTCCATGTCCGGTTCGGCCGGAGTGGCGGGAACGGCTTCAAGCAGCGGCGCGGGGTCGATTGGCGCAGGAGTGGGCGGCAGTCCCGCCAGAACGAACAGCAGCAGCAGGGTGCTGAGACCGACCCAGACGCCGCCGACGACCGGCCACTGACGCAGACCGTGCTCGGTGTCGCCGCCCGCGGAACCGAAAATACGGTCGTAGGTGTCGACCGCGCTCCGCTGCAACCTGGCGTGCGCCGTCTGCCAACGCCGCTCATTATGCTGGTACCAGTCTCTGACGCGCCGCTGTATCGGTGTTGCTAGCGCGAGCATGTCGCCCGGCGGGATTCGATCCACCCATGGGTCCAGCAGCCTTGGGTGAAGCAGGGCGATGAGCAGCGCGAGCAGGCCCAGATTCAGGGCCAGCGGGATGCTGACCAGATTCGTCGTCCAAGCCGACCAGTTGCCTAATGCCAACGAAAACAGCAGTACCAGCGCGACGAGCAAGCCCCAGGCGACGCCGGGCCAGCGGTGGCCTGGCTCGGGATGCGGTTCGATGCGGTAACTGATCCAGACGAAGCGCAGCATCAGCAATGTCGTTCCGAAGACCGATACAGCCACCAGGCCGGCGATCCACACCCAGTCGCCGGCGTCCAGAACCGGCTTCAGCGCGTACTTGGCGACGGCGCCGCTGGTATAGGGCGCGCCGACCAGGGACAGGGCCAGGAAGACTAGCGCGCCGAGCACAAGCGCCTGGACGATGGGCGGCCGCGTGGCCGCAGACTTGCGCAGACCGACGCCGAGGAACAGCCCGCCTTTGACCAATGCATGATTGGCGGCATAGAACGTGATGCCGGCCACGGCGGCGGGGGCGAGCGCCGGCTCGATCAGGGCGAGGCCCAGTACAAGCATCAACAGGCCCATCTTGCTGATGCTCGAATAGGCCAGCACCACCTTGGGGTCGGACTGCACGAGACCGATGGGTAGGGCAAACAACAGTGACAGGATCCCGGCACTCGCCAGCAGCCCGCCCCAGTCGGGCAGCGCTACGGCACCGACCGGCAAGAAGCGCATCCAGCCCAGCAGCGCGGTCTTGATCATCACACCGCTCAGCACCGCGCTGGCCGCTATCGGTGCGGCGGCATAGGCTGGTGGCAGCCAGACATGTAGCGGCACCATGCCGGCCTTGATGCCGAGACCGAGCAACAGCAGCGCAATGGTCAAGCCGTCGATCACCGCCAGATCTTCGGCGGTTGGTAAGCTCGTGCCGGTTTGGCTTGCGATCATCACCAGCGACG
>JBATTL010000105.1:0-2138 GCA_049670525.1 Thiohalocapsa sp.
AGCTTGGCCTGCACCTCGGGCAGTCGCCCGCCGCTGGCACGGATACGCTCGCCGATCTCAGCGGCACGGACGCCGCGCACCGCATCCTCGGCCAGGCGACGCGCATGGCTCAGGGCATCGTCGCCGATGTCCAGGTCTCCGCGTTCCGCGACCATCTCGGCAAAGCGCAGGAAATCGTCCGGCAGACGCAGCCGGAAGCGGCCGTCGGCATCGAAGTGGTCCTGCAGCAGCGGCAGCAGATCGGTGGCGGTCTCGGCGCCACGGTGCAACCGAATGCTCGGTGCGTTGTCGCCCTCCCAGTCCAGGATCACGGCGCCACGGGGTGGCGGCAGCGCGGCGATGCGCTTGAAGTCCCGGCGCTTGCGGATGCGGTGCAGCACCGCCTCCACGTGCTTACAGGTGCCGAGCTCGTTAGTGGCGAAATCCGGGCAGGTGCAGTGATTGGCGCGCCGCGTCATAGACCGGATATGCACCCGGTAGTCGGCGGAGTAGTGGGTCGCGGACTGCAACGAACGCGCACTCCACAGACCGAACCCGGCCGTCTCGGCGGATTCGGACAGTGCCTCGACGCGCACCTCCGCGCGTGCCCTGGCCAAGCGCTCTTCCAGCGCCGCGCGCTCGGCATCGGCGAGCTGCGACGGATCAGTCGAAGCTTGCCCCTGGCCCTTCGCATAGGCGAACAATGCCGCGATACCGTGCACGCACAGCGCAGCCTCATCGCAACCGCCGCAGTCGCAACCACCCAGCAGTCTGCCGTCCGCATCTCGGGTGATTTCGACCTCGAGTTTCTCCTCGCTCTCCGCATCCTCGACGCGGGCATAGAGGCCCGCCTTCTGGCGGTCGAGCGCGGTGACACGATGCTCGTTGCAATGCCGCAATGCCGAGCGGATCAGTGCCGGCTCGGCAAGGGCTTCGATCTGGTCGCTGTCGAGCAGGAGAGCGTCGGCCTGAGCGAGGGGCGGGCGCGACGAATCGGCTGGCACGGTCATCTTCGGCATGGTTGTTTCTGGGCAAGGTATGGGATCGGTTATGGTACGCGAGCCTGGGCGCGCACAATGCCGTGAACTTAGACGATTTCTGTCAAATCTCAGACCAGCTGACTTGTCTTGACGCCCGCCTTCATTGTCGCACCGGCAGTCGCATGGCCCGGCTATGCTCCTGCCGGTGCTCCTTGAAGGCGAACCTCAATCCTGCGTCATCTGGTACGAGTTTTTCCGGCAATCGCCTTTAGCCGCCCGTTTGTACGCCGCATGGAAGCCGGGCTTGAGTTTGCTGGGGTTATTGCGGCGGAAGCGGCGCTCGGGTCGTACGGCGTCAACAGCGCTTGAGAGCTGCCGGATCCATGCCGCGGAACTCTCCTCGCTGTCCCAAAACGCATTGGCGGGAGCGAAGCTGCTGCGCCAGAGGCGATGAACCGATTCCAGTCCGATATCAGTTCCAGAAGCGGACGCACCGTCACGAGCTATCATCCGCTCCCGTCAGATGGGCTTGGGCACTCGACCACGGCCAGTTCTCTGGCCTTGCACAGGGCCTTGTACAGAGCCGCGCGCGGACAGGATGACGCTCCACGTACCTGGCAGCGGCGAGCAGATGCTGCTCATCCATCACGAACGCGTGAAAGCGCTCTTGCCAAAGGTGCCCCCGCCAGCCTTCTCGGAAGTTGATCATGCGTGTGTACCAACGATGCGCCTCGCCCAGCGCCTCGCGCAGGCCAAACTCATCGGCTGGCATCAGGATCAGGTGGACATGATTTGGCATGAGGCAGTAGGCCAGAACCTGCGTGCCACACGCGCGACAGGAATTCGACAGCAAGCGAGGATACGCAGCGTAGTCCTCATCGGCAAAAAAGTCTGCTGGCGTCGATTACCGCGCTGGGTCACATGGTGCGGGAGCCCTAGGGCAACTACTCTCGGGAGTCTCGCCATAACTCAGTCAATCCCTCGCCGCTCAAGCTCATTCTGTGTTCTACCCAAAGCGACGCACTTCGTCGAGCGGATTAAGTAAACTGTCCCCCGAACCGCCCCGGTCGTCCCCCGAACCCGGTCCCCCGAACCCTACTTAGGGCCCG
This sequence comes from Thiohalocapsa sp., assembly GCA_049670525.1. Lineage (GTDB taxonomy): Bacteria > Pseudomonadota > Gammaproteobacteria > Chromatiales > Chromatiaceae > Thiohalocapsa. The sequence goes on from JBATTL010000105.1 coordinate 2,069, forward strand.
GCTGCAAACAACCTGTGCAGATGGCGCAGCAATTTCGCTCGCTTTCGCGAAGCGGCGAGGGGCGCATAGC
>JBATTL010000106.1:0-2102 GCA_049670525.1 Thiohalocapsa sp.
CCCCAATGCTCCCGATCTCGAGCTTGGTGTTGCTTCTGTTCGAAATGGTAATTCGAGCACCTGTTTTCCGTGCTATGGTTTGAGAGCAGTATCTTCTGAGATCCGCGTACTCGCAGTTTTTACGCGCTTATCTGCCGAAGAGGAGTCTACCGGTATGAGAAAACAGGGTTTGACGATGTTGATGCTGGCACTGGCCATGAGCGTCGGCTCGGGGACGGCGCACTCGGGTGTCGAGCAAGAGACCGTCGACTCGGTGAGAACGCTTTGGGAAGGGCAGCACAAGGCGCTTGATGCCCACGATGTCGAGGGCGTGTTGGCTACCTATGCCGACAGCGACGACATCATGCTCATGGGCACTGGCCCCGGAGAGCACTGGGTCGGCAAGGCCGAGGTTAAGGATGCCTATACGCACTTCATCGAAGGCTTCGACGCCAACACCATGGAGGTCAAGTGCGGCGAAGGCGCCGGCAGCACGCAGGGCGATGTGACCTGGGTAACCGCGGTCTGTCATTTCACCGATAAGAAAGCGGATCAGGCTCGCAGTTTCGTGGCCAACGTATCCGCGGTCCTGGTCAAGCAGGGGGATGCCTTGCGTTTTCACACCATGCACTTCTCCCATTTGACTGATGGCGATCAAGCCGAGTTACAGGCCTCAACGCAATAACGCGGAGTTCCCGATGACCGATAAGCACGAACCGATCGAAACCGAGCGCGCGCCCGAGGCCAAGACTGAGGTTTCCGACGAGCAAGCGCTACAAGAGCGCCGGGGCTTTCTGCTGGGCCTTGGAACGTGGTCCCGCGCGGTAATCGTCGGAGCCGTCGCCGGTGGGGTTTTGCTGACTGATCGACCCGCGCAGGCCGCTTGGATCAACCGCCGCGGTGGTGGGGGCCGTGGCTGGTTGAATGGACGATCTGGTGGCGGTAGCTGGGTCAACCGTCGCGGCGGCGGCTATGGTGGCAGCTGGGTCAACCGACGTTGAGCGGTAACCGCCATTAGACGGCAACCATCAGCACCAAACCCGCCGGAGGACGGCTCCGGCGGTTTGCTGCATCGGCCCCCGGTGTGACCTCCATCATCTACGATGTTCCGCTGGTGCAGCTGGCGGCGTTCCGCGATCGGCCTTTGATCGTACGGAGCGAACAACCGGGCGCACTCGTCGCACAACTGCGCGCCGACGATTTGGATAAGCTGGCATACATCCAGCTGCGCGGGTTGCCGAAGAACATCGACGTCCTGGTGCATTGGGCTAACGACTTGCCCATCGATCTGCTGCTCCACGATCCGGCGCGTGACTTCGCCAGTCTCTACAACTACGCCAAGCTGCTCGACAATCACCCGGTACGCGTATCGCTGCCGGTTGAAGACGGGTTCGAGAAGGCGGTTAAGCTGGCCTCTTCACTGCAATTCGCGGTTCGACTGCAGGTCGGGCAGCCCAAGGCGTCGCTCATCGAGTCGCTGGCACGCCAGCTTGACGATTACCTGTACAAATCGACCGTATCGCAGCCGATCGAATACTTCCACAGCGTGCTGCTCAGTTTTTGCAACCATGAGCCGATCAACCTCTGGGCGACCCTCGAACAGGATCCGGCGTTTTTCCGCTCCGTCGACGAACAGGGCCAGGAACACTCGCCAGTCAAATCGGCCGAAACCCGGGTTGACCTGAACCCCGACAACTTTGTCGCAGACTGGGGCAAGCGCCTGTTGGCCGAGGGTGCAGAGTGCGCCGATTGTCGGTTCTTTGACGTCTGCCGGGGCTATTTCAAATGGCCGCGTCGCGACTACGACTGCGCTGGCGTGAGAACCCTGTTTACGACTCTCAAGCGGGCGGGTGAGGAACTCAGCGGGGACCTCGCCGCCATGCCTCCAGCGGGAGGTGCAATCGCTTGATCAATGGCAATCACCTTTCCCTGATCCTGCTCTCGACGAACCAATGCAACGCCGCCTGCGACTACTGTTTCGAGGATCTGACCCGAGACAGGATGACGCTCGAGCGGCTCCGGATCATCGTTGGCAAGGTGCTGGATCACATGGACGCGTATCAGATCGGCGCCCTCACCATCCACTGGCAGGGCGGCGAGGCGATGCTGCTACCGCCAAGCTG
>JBATTL010000107.1:0-3989 GCA_049670525.1 Thiohalocapsa sp.
TGCTCATGCGCTGCCCCCTATGCCGCCGTATTCGAGCGGGTGCGCTCGGAAATAAAGCGGTCGATGGCCCCGCGGTCATAGCGAACCGCGTTCCCCAGCTTCACATACTCGGGGCCGCCGCCGCGTAGGCGCCAGGCTTGAAGGGTGCGATGGGAAATGTTGAGAAGGGCCGCCGCTTCGCGCTCGGTCAATAGCCCTTGCGCGAAAGCGTGCAGTACTTGGTTGGTCGTCATGTTGCTTTGTCCCGCTATCAGTTGCGATTGGCAGGGCCAGCCTATGCGCCGCGGTGAATCGGCGCCGGTACTGTTCGCGCGTCAGTCGGCGGTGAATAGTTCCGCTTCGTCGTCGTCCTGAGGTTTCGCTCGGGCGCGGGCTTGCTTGACGGCTTCTCGGCTTACGTCCAGCCCAAGGACAGCAGACGCGATGCGCGCTAAGTCGGTATCGCCGACAGAAAAGCGCGCCGCTAACGCTCCGTCGTTTTGGTACTCGTTCCAGCGAACATCAAAATGGCGCACCCAAGCCGCAACATTCGAGAACTTCGCGTCGCAGGCGTAGGCGTAACTTTCGCGACGGGGCTTGGGTTCGTGCCACCGCGCGGCGTTCGCCAGCTCGTCAATAATGTCCACGGGGTTGATAACCGAAACCTCTTTAGCCGGCAAGCATTGCGGGTCGTCGCGGCGGTGCCAACCGTGCAAAACGATTCGGATTAGGTCACCAAAAAGAATGAACTCGTCCGGTGCGCTTACTGAATGCTCACTGCTCAGTTCTCGGTACTCATCAAGTCTTGTTGCCAGCACGGCCGCTGTTTCCGCTATTTCCGGCAACAATTCCCGGCAGCGCGCCATCGCCGCGCGGGCGTCCTTGTCGAAGGACAGCCGAACGGAAAGCAGCAAGTCGAAGACATGGCGCCAATCAAGCTCCGCGATTGCTTCGTCAAGGGTGCATTCGCGCTCCTTCATGCAAGACGTGTAACTGAACTGCTGCCATTCAAAAAGACGGGAAATGTCAGCGGGGTTGCCGGGCTCGATGCGGCGCGACATATTGCGCCAGGTCTGCGCCATTTCGGGAGCGAATAGCCGCGCGACCAATGCGCGGTCGCCGTCGTTTAGTAGGTCGCCGTCGCGCAGCTCTCGATAGAAGCGCCAAACGGCCGCCGGTAAGTACTCGGGGCGTGGGTCCATAGTCGCGCGACCTTCAACACGCGAACCTTCAAGAAGGGACCAAGCCAGGCGGTGAAGGGGCCGCCGTTCGGGAGCTAACCTAGGCTTGGTCTGTTCAGTGTATCAGTTGCCGCGGGTCGTTCAGGCCGACCGCTTCTTGGGCGGAAGGGGTGCAACGTCGGCGGTCGGCGCCAGTCCAGCCGCACCCAAGAGCCGGGTACCGTGCTGTTCGAGGGCCGCACGCACGGTGTCTTCTCCGAAGCGAGCGTAGACCTGCGTCGTCGAGGCGTTCGAGTGATTCAGCACGCGGCCGATCAGGTGCAGACTGTTGCCGGCTTGTGCTAGCCAGCTCCCGACGGTCCGCCTTAAATCATGCAGCCGCACGTCATCGATTGCCGGCGGCAGGTCCAGGCTTGCAGCCGCCGCCGCTTCGCGAATCTCGGCAAGGGTCGGCGCCGGGGTCCAGTCCTTCGCCGCGTGCTTGCTCTTCTTGCTGGCACCGGCCTCGGTCAGGCGGTCTATCAGCTTCGCAACCTCTGGCTCTTCGCGCCAGCGCGCCAACGTCGCCGCGGTGCGGACGCGCGTCCAAGGCTTGCTGATATTCACCAGGGGCGCCGGTTGCGTTGCCTTGGCTTCCTGGGTGGCACCCCGCGGTCCGCGTCCGGGTAGAACAAACGGGTTGCCGGGCTGGCGCGGTATCTCACGCAACAGCGCCAGCGCCGGGCCGCTCAAGGGTATGTAGTGGGTGCGTCCGGCCTTGGTGTCGCTTAGGCGCAGTTCCGCGCGCTCAAAACTCAGGTCGTCCCATCGTGCCTGTAACAGTTCCGACTTGCGCGCACCGGTCAGCAGATACAGCCAAAGGGCGAAGCGGGCCGATTGGTTCGACTCGGCATTGATGGCTGCTGCCAGGTGCGGCAGTTCTTCCGGTGTAATCCAACGGTCGCGTTTGTGCTCTTTGTAGTCGTCGATGCCTTGAGCGGGGTTCCGGTGGTCCTCGGGTACATGACCCCAACGCCGCGCAAGTTCGAACATCTTCCCGACAAGCTCGCGGGTGCGGTTTGCTTCGTATGGCTTGCCTTCCTTCGTACCGATTATCGAGTGCAGTGCCGCAACATCCGTGCGTCGAACCGCACGGGCCTTGAGGCTTCCCCACGCCGGGAGTATGCGAGCGTTTATGCGCCGCTCATCGTCGGGCCAGCTCTTCTTGTGGGGCTTCGCGTAGCGTTCCAGATAGGCCGCGCAAAGGTCCGCCACGGTTTCGCTGCGGGCCGCGCGTTTTCGCTCTTCGAGGGGATCGGGGCCACCGGTCTCGATCCTTGCCAGTTCCGCGCGCGCGGCTTTACGCGCCTGTTCAAGGGTCAGGGCGCCATAGGCGCCGATGGTCAATAGCCGCTTGCGGTTGTTCACGCGGTAGGACAGCACAAACGAACGCTTGCCGCTGGGGAAGACACGCACGCCAAAGCCGGGCGGGTCGTCGTCCCACAACATGCAGCGGGCGTTGTCGATGCCGGTGTAGATCGCTGCGTCGATACGGCGCTTGGTCAACCTCGCCATGGTTCCACCTTGTCAGTTGCTCGCCGGTTGGCGACCTGAGTCACCATTGAGTCACCAGGCGGCAGCGTTCTAGGTGGTGACTCAGCGCAAAGGATAGCACGAGGCGGACGGCTAAAGCGCTGTTTTATAGCGCTCTATCGTAATCGAGCGTATGGCAGCGAGACTATAAATTCGTGACTACGAACCAGGGGGTCGGGAGTTCGAATCTCTCCGGGCGCGCCATACACATCAGGGGCTTAGCGTTTCCCTACGCTGAGCCCAATCTGCGTTATGCGTTTTTCGTGCTTCCTGCACCCACGCTGCACCCACAACTCCGCCCGGTACTTTCTTCAAAGTCAGTCTTCACGTGATTCCCCCAGCAGGTTCAGCTTTGCGGCCATCCCAGCCAATGAAACTGGCACGAAGGCATCGTACTGCGCGTTCTGCCGCTCGAAGGTGTTCCAGTGCATCCCCTTGGGCTTCCACCGGTCTAACGTTGAGGGTGCAAGATTACTCGTCCAGTCGCCGGTTCTGCTCCCGGAGAGCACACGACAGCTCGCGCAGCAGCTGCCAGGTGCCGCCCTTGTAAGCATTCTGTGACACCGCCGCCTTACCAGCCTAGGTCTTCGGCCCGGTCGATTTCTCCCACGGTCGCGATTGCCGGATCAGCTCCGCCTGGCGTGCACGCCTTTCCGGGGTCCAGCCGTTCGCCATCTTTCTCCTCCACTAGTTTGTTTTGCAGATTTGGATTTTCGCCCGCGCGCGGAACGCCATCGGGTCCGGCCGAAGCGTTGTTCACCTGCTGCGGGCCGTGGGCGATATTGGCCTGGCGGACGTAGCCCATCACCGGCGGGTTCTTGATGGTCGCCAGCGCCTCCCACGTGGCACGGCACTGCGACTGCGCCCGCAGCGCGAGCTTGAGGTAGCGGTCGAGATTGTCCATGTACTCGGCTCTGATGGCACGCTGCGCGAGGTTGTTGAAGATCGCGTCTAGGGTATGGGCCTGGGCCGTGAGCATGGCCTCGGCGCGCTTCAGATCGCCGTCGCTGCTGGCGCGGGTCTGTTCCGTCAGCGAGTCGACCAGACCGGCCAGATCGAGGTCGCCGAAGGACTTGTCATACTCCTTGATTGTGACCGCGGCCTGCACCGACGGCCGCAGCACGGTGCGGGCGATGGCGACGGCGGACGGCCTGGACCATCCGGCGTTGGTTCGATTACTTCCAGGTAGCCCCGTTCTTCCAGTGCCTCCAAGGCACCGCGCAGCATGGCGACGCGAGGAAAGGTGCCGCGCAGTGC
>JBATTL010000108.1:0-2058 GCA_049670525.1 Thiohalocapsa sp.
GAAATGATCCAGCACCCGCACGTCGACCAGGGCCAAGGCGTCCTTCAACTGCTGCGTGATCCGCAGATCAGCCTGGCTCGGCTCGGCTTCCCCCGAGGGGTGGTTGTGGGCGAAGATCACGGCGGCGGCGTTGGTGCGCATCGCCTCGCGGACGACTTCACGCGGATGCACGCTGGCGCCATCGATGGTGCCGCGGAAGAGTTCCCGGTACGCGATGACCCGATGGCGACTATCGAGAAACAGACAGGCGAACACCTCATGCTGCAGAGGCCCCAGGTGCAGCGTCAGGAATTCCTTGGTCTGCTCGGGGCTCGTGATGGCCGTCCCCCGTGCGAAACGTCGTTTCAGCAGCGTACGCGCCATGGTGACAATCTCCGCTGAGGATACCGGTCCATTCACAACGTAGTACCCGCGTTGGTCGCTCGATTGGAAACGCCTGCTCATTCTCTTGCTCCTGTCTTCATCGCTTAGGCTGACAACGTCGATTCGCCACTACAGCTGACCCACCGCGACCGTGAAGACCCCGCCGTGGTAGTAGGCGCAGAAGTTCTGCTGCCAGACCTGAAACAGTGCATCCCCTTGCTCCAGCGCAAACACCCGCCCCATCGCCTGGAACAGCCCAGCGCCAAAATCAAAATCCAGCTCCTTCGCCAGCTCCGCAAAGGGCGCCTGACCGACGTACGCAAAGTCGGTGACGTACAGCAGTGTCCCATCCGCCGCGATGGCGATTTCCACCGGGTGGTACCCACCGTGCTCGGGGCCGTAGTCCGGGTCGCGAAAGTGCAGGCACATCCCACCCTCGGCCGGAGTGGTCGGGTGGGCGTCGATCACCGCGTCCAGAATGTCCACAAACGCAGCGTGCAGACCCAGTGCATAGCCAGTTCGAATCACGTGCATGATCAAAACCTCGTTGGTTGGTTGGAAAGACGCACGCCAGCACCGTCCCGCTAGGCTCGGCGTACGTCAGGGGTTGAAAGCAGAAAGGACCTCGACGCCGGGACGCGCCGATTCACTGCAGGGCACGAGAGCGTGCCGTCTCGCCGAAAGCAGGCCAGGCAAGCAGCCGGGCCAGTGCGTGGGGCTAGTCCGGAACGCCCCAGAGAAAGTAGGTGTGCGTCGGATACAGGACGTAGTGGCGTCGGCTCAGCGAGTCGGAGGCCATGACGCACCAGCGCCGCCCCACCTGCGCTCGCCCGGCGGAGTCGAACAGCAGCAGGCAGCGGGGGGTGACGTCGCGGATGACGGTCCAATGCGCGAGCCGACCACCGAACGCCGTGATAACGACCCCGCCGCGTTGCTCGACAAACCGCCGGAGCGTGCACCAGTACTCATCCAAACCCACCGACGCGTGGCCGCGAAACGGCATGCAGCGTCGGATCGGATACTGCACATCCAGCACATGGCGCATGACTCCACCCACGTCTTGCAGCGCCAAACCCCAGTTGATCCGCTCGACCAAGCTCACCCGCTGGTCGAGGAACGCGAGCACCTCCTGCAGCAGCGCCATCGCCCGCGCGCGCGTGAGTGGCCCGCAGACCAGGTGGACGGCGTTGACGAGGCAATAAGCACCGCAGAAGCTATCAAGATGCCCTTGTTGAAAGGGTCGAATACGTTGTACATGTCGCATTGTCTGGTATTGTTTGACGAACTCATTTTCTGGTGCGCACAAAAAAGCCACGCTGAATCACCTGTTCAACGTGGCCTCCGAAATGATACGCAATTGCGTGCTAGGAATGAAACGCTTGTCTGCTGTTGTGAACTCGCATCGAGTCTGAGAGAAAAGCGCGAAATAACACGCTCAACTTAATTATAGCATATCAATACGTTTCATGCGAATTGGAGAGCGTCTCTATTTCGGCTCCTTGTAGTGAAAAACAATGTGTAACGGGCAAGCGTTCCAACTAAACAGATTCGTTCTATTTCGCCTTTCTCAATCATCGGTACGCCTGTGTTTTCATGCTGAAAACATTTGAGCTTGTTGCTGCAACGAATCGACAATCCGGAGGATCGGCGCCGTAGCCGCCTGACAGATCGACGACGGCGTAGACCCCGGCGTTT
>JBATTL010000109.1:0-1719 GCA_049670525.1 Thiohalocapsa sp.
GCATACGCATCCTCAATCTCCGTGCCGGCAGCATCGATAGACAGCCCCGGCTGGTCCGTCGCCCGCACCGCTTCCCCGTCACTGGTGAGGTGGGTCGGCACAAACTCAGAGCCCGCTTGCTCTTGGCTTCGATTATCGCGCAGTTCAGCGCTGGCCGGGGCGGTGACCGCCACCGGCTCAACCCCAAAACGCTCAGCAAACGCAGCGACGGGCATCGACTGCGGACGCCCGCGCTGCAGCTCCGACTCGCCGTTCGGGCCGCGCACCGCACGCTTGCCGAACTTAACCTGACCGTCCGCGACCGCGCGCACCTCGATCTCCATCTCGCGCCCGGCGCTCCCACCGGGCACCCACAGCCGACCACCAGGCTGCACGGTCGGCCGCCTGGGTGCATCGCCTGTTACGGCGGTGACTTCTCCGCCACCGGCTTCGCCTGAGTCACCTGCTGGTCCCACAGCCCCGTCTGGGGCTCGATCACCGGATGCGTCAACGCTTCCGGCTCCACCCTCGACGGCTGCGTCAAGAGCGCCAGCACCTCCCTCTCCATCTCCTGCCGGGCCTGCTCGAAGCTCCGCACCATCCGGTCCCAATCCATCGCCTCGGCCGCGCGTGACGCCGCCGGCTCCCTCCGCCTCCGCCTCCGCGCGAACCTGTCCGCGATCTTTCCCATCAGTGGTACCCTCCGAATTGCTGTCGGCTAAACCCCGGACAGATCCCGCGACGGCCTCTTCAACAGGTTTGCCGGAGGGCTCTGGGGCGGGTTCTGGGGCGGGTTCTGGGGCGGCATCGCCAAAGGATTCCGGGCGCCGCAATGAGTCAGCCGCCTGCTGCCCACCACCATCAAGAGGTGCTTCTCCAGCCACGCCGGCAACGCCGGCCTCAAACTGCTGCTCAACACCAACTTCCGCCTCCCCCGACCGACCGACATCGTCTCGCTGCCCATGGAACGCCTCCAATTCCCGCTTCAGATCGGCCCGCGACGTCATCGCCGCACCGGCCGTGCGGCGCTCCTTCAGATACGCCAGCTCCGGCGAGGCCAACACCGCCTTCGAGCCCTTGCCCTCGCTCAGCGCCCGCAAATAGACGTCGGCCTGCTTGTTGCCGACCTGCACCACCGGGTCATCCCGGCCGCCGCCATCTGCCCGGTACAGCTCCCGCACAGAACGCACCTGCGCCAGGGCGTCGGCCATCGACTTCGGCTCCGGCGCATCCGGATGCTGTACCCGGTACGCGCGGATCTCGCCCTTTAACTGCTGCTCCTGCGCATCGAACTCCCGCAAGCGGTCCGCCACCGACAGCACCCGCTCCCGATGCACCTGACCATCCGCATCACTCGCCCGCTCCAATAACCACTTGCCATCCTCTGAGCGCCGAAATTCACGCGTTAGCGTGCCGTCGGCGATATCGTATGACGCCGTTTCGACGGGTGTCGAGTCCCAGGTCAGGGCATCGCGCGCGGGCGCATCAACCGCACCACCTCTTGCGTCGCCATCCTGATTACCGGCGGCGGCGCCGTCATCCCCGCCCCCAGCAGCATCACCGACACGTCCCTCAGGGCGTTCGCCGGCCTCGGCACGTCCAGCCCCCCGGCCAGCCGCACCTCCCGCAAATTCTGCTTCGCCTGCGCCTCCGCCATCCGCAAGAAGCGGGCTCTCTGTTCCTGCTCCCGTACCACCTTCGCCCCGACCGCCCGCCGTTCCCTCTTGAGCCGCCGCTGCT
>JBATTL010000110.1:0-2302 GCA_049670525.1 Thiohalocapsa sp.
GCGCGCGATCGCTCTTCATACCGAATTGGCAGCGGTACATGCGAGCCAGATGATAAAGATCGTCGCAGAGGATGCGCACCAGCCGCTCGTTGCCACTTCCGATCACGATGCGATAGTGCAGATCCAGGTCCCCTTCCTGCTGGAAGTAGGTCTGCCAGTGTTCCCGCGCCACGTCTTGTCTGTGCTGTTCGATCAGCGCCTTCAGCTCATCGACGGCATCGTCGGGCATTCGCTCGGCAGCCAGCCGTGCCGCCATGCCCTCAAGCACTTCGCGAACCTGGTAGAGCTCAAGCAGACGGCTGGTGGACAATGTGACAACGCGAGCGCCGACATTGGCACGCCACTCCAGCAGGTTGCTGGATTCAAGCCGGCGCATGGCCTCGCGGAGCGGACCCCGACTGACCGCGAACCGCTCCGCCAGAACCGGCTCGCTGAGTTTGCTGCCGGCAGGGATATCACCCTCGACGATGGCCCGGCGGAGCTGATCAAATACCCGGTCTGCGACCGTCGATCCGCTCTGGGTCGAAGCAACTTGGGTCGAAGCACTTTGGGTAGATCCGCCCAGATTCGGCACAGCTGCAGAGTCTGTCGCGGGCCCGGCCAGTTCGTCTTTTGTCGACAAAATTGATCCCATAGCGGTGATTTTAGGCCAAAAACCAGCCAGGTCAACCACTATTGTTGACAATTTAAAGCATTGAGGCCAGCGATTCTTGTGCCGACCGCTGGATCTGATCGGCCATCTGAACTGCCGGTCGCGGCCAATCTCGGGACCCGAATGGCGTTGACCCAGACCCGCATCGGCCGATCTGGCAGGCGCGTAGCGGATCATCTGGTCGGACAGGGACGGACTGGTATCATTTCTGCGGCGCACGGGACGTCGCCGCCAGTCATGACCCCCGCCCATGACCTCCGCCCAACAAAGAGGCTGCCCCCCCGATGACCGCCGCCCCCTCACCTCTCATTGACGTCGCGACACTGGCCGATCAGATCCGCAATCCGGATCTTCGGCTGTTCGACTGTCGGTTCTCACTCACCGAGCCGGAACTCGGACGCCGCGCCTATGCCGAAGGCCATCTTCCCGGCGCCATTTACGCGCGCCTGGACGACGACCTGTCGAGTCCGATCAGTGTGGACACGGGCCGCCACCCCTCCCCGATCCGACCCGATTGGTCGACTGGTTTGGCGCCTGCGGCGTCGATGCGAGCGCGAAGGTGGTCGCCTACGACGACATAGGCGGCGCCTTCGCGGTTCGCTTGTGGTGGCTGCTGTGCTGGCTCGGGCATGCAGAGGTTGCGGTGCTCGACGGCGGTTTGCAGGCATGGATCGCGGCCGGCCGCGAGCTGTCGACGGACGGGGCCGCGCCGGAACCCCGATCCTTCGTCCCCGTCATCGACGACAAGCTCTGGGTCCGGATCGGGGATTTGGTCAAGGCGCTGGACGGCGATGACGACATACAGGTCATCGACGCCCGTGCGGTTGAGCGTTTCCGAGGCGAAGCCGAGCCGATCGACCCGGTGGCGGGCCACATCCCCGGTGCCATCAATCTGCCCCTGTCCGACAATCTCGACAACGACGGGCGCTTTCTCACCCCGGACCGACTGCGACAGCGCTTCATGGTCGCGATGCGCGACCGAACGGCGGCGCAGGTCGTCCATAGCTGCGGCTCCGGCGTCAACGCCTGTCACAACCTTTTGGCGATGGAGCCCGCCGGTCTGCACGGCTCGCGTCTGTATGCGGGGTCCTGGAGCGAGTGGATACGCGACCCGGCGCGGCCGATCGCCGCCGGACCTGGCTAACTCGTCCGAGGATTGACGAAGAACGCGTTACAGCGGCAGGAAGCGCAGAGCAACCGTCAGCCGGCGCTCGAACCCTCGCTCACGACCGGAATAATCGTGATCTCCACGCGCCGGTTCAGCGTGCGGCCGTAGTCGGTATCATTTGACGCAATCGGATTGCTCTCGCCGTAACCGATACTGCTCAGGCGCTGCGGCGCCACCTGATCCGACAGCAGGTAAGATTCCACGGAGCCGGCGCGACGGCGGGACAGACCCTCGTTGTACTCGGTTGTGCCCGTATTATCCGTGTAACCGGCGACGACGAGTTGGGTCTTGCCGTATTTGTTCACGACACCGGAGATCTTGTCCATGGTGCTGTAGAAACCGGGCTTGATACTGTCGGAGTCCACGTCGAAGGTGGTCGAGCTGGTCATCCCAACCACCAGACTGTCATCCGAGTTCTTCTTCACGCTGATGTCACCGCGGGCGATCTCATCCGCCAGGACACGCTCGAAGTCCTTGCGCTG